>CAMWIS010000187.1 GCA_947174375.1 uncultured Bacteroidales bacterium | reverse complement strand
CGGAGGCTGTCGGCCTGGAGCGCCAAAAGTGAATCGACCACCCGCAGGCTGTCGGCCATAGCCACCGCCAAAAGCGAGTCGGCCAAGCGTTTGGCCGCCAATTCTTCCCAAAGGTCGGTGCTGTCGATGGGCGCGTCCGGATGCGGGAACAACAGGTAGTCCGGCCCAACGTATATATTATCGCGGTGTCCCGAACCGGTGTTGCGGTTGCTGGCGAACACCACGCGCTCCCGGGCGGAGTCCCAAATCAGGCCGTGGTCGTCGAAAGAAGAGTTAATCGGGGCGGGAATATGTCTGACTTTGGAAACCTGATGCCGTTTGGTATCGAACGTCGCCATATACATATCCAGACCGCCCAGGCCGACGTGCCCGTCGGAAGCGAATATAAAACACGTATCGTTGAGCCATTCCGGGAACGATTCCCTGAATTTCGTATTGACGAGCGAGTCGAGATGAACCGGGCCGCCCCAGTCTTTATTGACCTGGATGAGGGCGTTCGTATTGACCGGCTTTTTGCCTTTACCCTTGCTGGCCGTACTGCGGCTGCGCGATGCAGGCGAAGCCACTTTCTTCTTGCGCGTGGCCTTTTCCGGCGGTGTTTCCGGCACACGTTCTATATACCAGATATCCGTACCGGCGTCCCCGTCGTTCTTGACGACGAACAGCATACGGTTGCCGTTGGGCGAAATGGCAGGCTGCCCCGCCTTGCCGACGAAATCCGGACCGAGTTCATAATGGTTGAACTGGAATTCGGCCAATTCGCCCCAAGTGCCGTCACCCTGACGCTTTACGGTATATACCCCACTCTTATCCACCTGGCTCCACATGAAATAACCGATCTGACGATGGGCATCATAGGAGAACGTACCGATGTTGCCTTCCAATTCATTGAACGGATGGAGCAACTGCGGGTCGCGCCACTCTTGCGTGGCCGGTTGATAAGCCGCCGAATACAGACGGGAATAGCTGTGCCCCGTACGCGGGTCCATGACCGTTTCCCCCTGCAAGGGGCGCGTGGAGGTAAACACGAGTTCGTCGTTATCCAACAACGCGAAACCGAATTCGCTGAAAGACGAATTGAGCGCGCTGTCGTATTGCAATACGGTTTTGGGATAGACCGGCGCGCCGGAATCGGTGGAAAACCGTCCCAACGCCAGCATTTCGTACCAATGTTCCACGGGCATGTGGAGCTGCGCCATCGTACTCAGCACCGAATCGGCCTCGGCATAATGGCTGAGCGAAAACAGCGTGTACATATAGTCGCCCATGAATTCGCGGCTCCGTTCCCCGCGGTTCCAAAGATATTTGAACGCATTGTAAGCCGCCTCCGGATGATTCAAGCGTTGCTGGGTCAGCCCTAACTTATAATAAATCCGGATGGCTTTCGTCTCGTTCTTTTCCTTGTTCAACGCGCGGTTGTAGCGGTCAATCGATACGATATACTGCTCGCGCCTGAACGCGGCGTCGCCGGCAGATATCAATTTCTTAACCTTGCCCTTGAACGCATACTCGCCCGTTGTATCGGCCAGGAAGGACGGCTGCGCGGAAAGCCCGCCGCCCAAGCAGAGACCCGCCAACATCAAGAGCGGGAGCCATATTTTGCTATATATCTTAGGTCGTTCCATGTCTTACTTAGTAAAAACCGCCACCGCGCCTTTCTTGACGTATTCCCGACCGTCCTTCCGGATGGTGACGACATACAGGTATTCGCCGGGGGAAACGGCTTTCCCCTTGCTGGTGCCGTCCCAACCTTCCTGGTTCGTCGAGCGGAACAACTCCTGCCCGAAGCGGTCGAAGATGATGACGTCGGTGCCTTGCATGAATATATCGTTGATGCCGTCTCCGTTGGGAGAGAACGCATTGGGGATATCCCCTATCTCGTCCGACATATTGATGCGCACCTGCAGCGTGTCAAGGCAACCGGTCAAGGTATCGCGTATCGTCAGCATGACGGCGCCATCGTCGTAAAGCCGCAACGTGGATACCGCGGCCATCGTGCTGTCGTGACGTTCCAGCAATTCGTCGGGCGACCACAGGTAGGCGTATTGGTTGCTGCCGCCCGTGGCTTCGGCCACCAGTCTGACTTTCGTACCGAACGGCACCCGGATTTCATCGGAGCCGGGCTGTATGAAGCGTCCGTCCACATAGAACGCCAACACCTCGACGTATTGCGTATCAACCTTAGAGAAGACGTAAAGCGGTTCACCCGCCGGCGGTGCAAGCGGTTGCTCTCCGGGATTTTCCGGTTGGTCGTCCGGGCCGTCGGGTACCGGGTCAACCGGAATTTCAGGTTCAGGTTGTTCTTCGGGTACATCGGGCGTTTCGACATCGCCATCGGCATAGACGAACGTGCTGTCGCGACCTATTACCATGAGTTTGATAACCGCCGTATCGGCCGTCAACGTAAGGGTGGCGGTATGGCCACCGTCCGCAATCGGTTCATAGACGCCCGCTTCCGCCAGGCGGTACCAGTCGAAAGTGTAGCGTTCGCTGTTGCCGCCGTAGGGGTTGGCCGCAA
>CAMWIS010000186.1 GCA_947174375.1 uncultured Bacteroidales bacterium | reverse complement strand
GACCTGAACGTCCGACGCGCCACGCATATCCTCCGGCAACACGCCTACCAGCATCCCCTGACCGAGATCCTTGGTCATCCGGGTAACCTGACGGAGAACCTGCCATTCGCCGCCCCCCTTCCGTACCTCCAGGCCGAAAATACGGGCGCCTTCCGCGCTGTTGTTGTCCGCCGTATAGAAATACTTGACCGACGCATAATTGGTGGTTATCGACAACGTATTTTTCTTTACCAAAACGTAATGATACGTGCCGTCCATCTGGTTGGTGATACCCGCCTCCGGCCAATAGCCCAACAAGCCTTCCCACTGCGCCTCGCCGCCGGCCTCCTGCGTTTCGGAATAATACAAGAAGTCCAAACCGGGCATCGACGACGCAATATCCCATAAATCATCATGGATATAGTTAGGCGGGCCTTGGAACCCTTCGCTCACATACGTTCTCCGCGTCTGAGCCCATCCCAAACCGCTGATTACCGCCAAAAGCAGTACCAAAATCGTCCTTTTCATAATCCTTTGTGTTTCTACGGCACTGATGCCCGTTAATTTCGCAAATTTAAACAAAAAACCCGATGAAGACAAACGGCTACCGCAATACGCTGATTTTAGCCCAAGCGGTTCGGTTTTCCTCCATGACCTTAATCACGTAGATGCCCGGACGGAAATTCCGCACGTCCAAACGGTAGTCGCCCTGCACGCCATAGCGGTGGAACACGCGGCGGCCGGCCATATTGAACACTTCGACCGTGGCTCTCTCCAAGGCCGGCAGCGTAACTTCTTCCGAAGCCGGGTTGGGGTAAACCGCCAAAGCCGTGTAGGCTACTTGCGTCCGTTCGTTGGCTAAGTCCGGTATGGCCTGTATGCGCATCTTTACGTCGCCGCTGGCGGATTGGAGTACCGTATCGTCGCCGGCTTGCAGGAAACATACCACCTTGAGGTCGTCGGCCTCCTCCATAAAGGTTTTCTTCATGTCGTAAGCATAACGGAACGTGTAAACGGTATCCGGCAGCAGACTGACGGCACGGCCGGCGGCATCGGGCAGCATCTTCATCATGACGTTATGAAACGACGTTTCGCCGTTGGTGGACGCGTTTTTTTCCGTCGTGCCTTCCACCACGACCGTTTGCAACTGCACGTCCATCGGTACGGACGACCGCACTTTGAGCACGACATAGACATTGGTGTCGGCATCCAAGGCCAACGTATCGAAGGTCAGGTCTACATAGGCGGACGACTGGATTTTTTCCCTCAGTGCGGCCAATAGCTTACCTGTGGAGGAACCTGACTCTTTCTTACCATCCAAACAGATGGCCGGAATGTCCAAGACATTATAGAAAAAACTGCGCAGACCGCCTTCTCCCGTGTAATAGGGGTCGCCGCTGCCGGGAAAGTTCATCTGATATTTGACCACGCTGATGCTGTCGGCCAAGGCCTCGAATATCGGCTGAAGCGACTTGTTGCGCCACGCGCAGGCGGAGCAGGACGAGCTGGAAAATTCCTCGACCAAAGGCCTGCAAGGATAGGTCGTGACCATGGCCGGAGCCAACTTGCTGAGGACTTTACGCTGCTTGGATACGGCGGTTTCGGCCAAGGCGACGCCATCGGCTTCCGCCAGCCAAAAGACGAGCGTATGATGCCCTTCGGCCGCTTGCGCCCAACCTTCCGGCGTAAAACGGGCCATCGAATAGGTTTGGCCGGGATACAGCGGTTCGTCGAACGCCAAATCGATGTATTGGGTGGCGCCCCCGTCGAACGTATAGGCGACTTTACCTGTTTTGAACGCGTTTCCGACATTTTCCATTTGCAAACGCACCGACAGGTCTTCGGTTTCATCCCCGACGAACACATACGGCTGACCGCCCCACGAGAAAGCCAGGTCGTAGTAAGCCTCCGAGTATCCGAAAAACTCGATGTCGTCGAAATAGAGCATATAAATGTTGCTCATGGAGCCGAAATCAATCCGGTTCTGCATATAAACGCAGACCTCCGCGGCGTCTTTAAGCCCGGACGGCAACTCGGCCACCAGTTGGCCCGGCCCCTCGCTCGATTTGAGCCCGCCATTGCCCATAACGCCACACAGCACCCAATCGCCACCGGGTCGCCGCGCCGCCAGACCGAAACTGTGCACGCCGTCGTCCGTACCCTGCGAAGCCTGATACTTATACTTCATCGACAGATAGGAACGCGACGCTTTCTGCAAGTCGTACGGATATGAAACCAAACGGACGGTATCGAGCAACAGCTCCTTTAAGCCCGACGCCGGGGCATAGCCCCAAACGGCTTCGGGGGCCTCGCCACCGGTTGCGGTTCCCGCGCTGTAATACATACGCTTGTAACCCGAATCGGCCTCCAAATTCCAAATGTCAATATCGTAACGTACCCCCTTACCGGAGAATCCTTCGGAGAAATACACATGACGCTTGGACAAGTCCTGCGCCTGCACCTTTACCCCAAATCCGCCGGCCAAAAGAGCGATGACGGTCAAAAGCAACGCTATTCTTTTCATCTTGTTTTGAGTTTTCGTTT
>CAMWIS010000185.1 GCA_947174375.1 uncultured Bacteroidales bacterium | reverse complement strand
CAGTGGGGTTATGCACCGGGCACTTGGAGCTATGATCCCACGAAAGTGTTGGCCATCCGGGCCGAAGACACGTTGCCGTTGATTTCGCGTTGCGTGCCGTTGCAGGCCAATCACAGCTACCGTTTCGCGTTCGATTATGTGGGCGGTATCGATGTGATGGGCATTATCGGAACGGAAGAGGATTTCGACGTGTTGTACGGTTTGGCGGGTACGCCGGTCGATGGCTGGCAGTTGGTGAAACGTTATGAGAACGTACAGACGAACAATCAGATCGAGAGCGATGAAATCGTGTTTACGCCGACCGCGGACGGAGACTATGCCATCGCCATCGTATCGCGGACACAGTTCGGTGTCTTGTATATCCAAAGGGTTTCGGTAACGGAAATCATGGATCACGATGTCGTGTTGTCGGATTGGGTGACGCGGCTCGGCCGTATGACGCCGGCGCATCACGCCGTGAAGCCTTCGTTCGAGGCCTTGATCGCCAACCGTGGCAAGAATGACGAAACCGGTGTGAAGATGGTGATTAAGCAGGGAAACCGGGTTATCGGCGGTAGCTCGGTAGAGGTTAATCTTAAAAAGGATTCGCTCGTGGTGTTCCGTCCGATAAACGGCGAGATGGCCAAGCCGGCGGTTAACAGCGAGGTGACGTTGAGCCTCTCGGTCGAGATGGCGGCCACGGACGGCAATCCCTACGACAATACGGCCGAGTTTACGTTTACGGCCACCGATTCGCTCTATGTGTTCGACCAATGCAAGGACAATCCTTCGCGGGGGCTCGGCGCTGTGGATATGACGTTGGGTAATATCTTCACGTTGGCCGAACAGGATACATTGACGGCCGTTATCATTTCGTGGATGGAATTGGGGGATCAGGTTGCGGAAGATTTTGACGTATGTCTTGATATATATCCTGTCGATATGTTGGCTAAAACCGTTGGCTCTCCGGTATTGCAATATCAAATGAAGCGTGGTTTGAAAGGCGGTTTCCGGACGGTGGAATTCCCGGCCCGTATCCTGTCGGCCGGCAGTTATCTGATAGGCGTGCGTCAGTTAGGTACGCAGAACATATCGGTGGCGGCGGACGATGATGCCGAAGGTTATTTCTTCGTGGCGGCCAACGGCCAGTATATCATTCAAGCCGGTCAAGGTTTCTTGGGCATCCGTGCCGTATTCGGAACACCCACTTCGTTGAAGAATAAGGATATCGCGGTGGGGGACATCGTTGCGCCTAAAGAAATCGGGGCGTTTACGGCCCGTCAGCCGATTCGTGTGGAATATGCCAACCACGGTTTTGAAACGATGGAAGTGGAATTCAAATGTACGGTCAACAAGACCGAGATGACGACCAAGAAGACCGTCAAGGGGTATGAAACCGGTCGCGTCTCGTTTACGGCGGATATGTCGGCGGTCGGCACCTATACGATTATTGTAGAGGCGGTAGCGGATGGCGATCAGGATCCGGACAACAACGTGGCCAAGAAGACGGTGGAATGTATCGTCATAGACCCGCGCGTCATGGATTTCGAATATTGCGATGATTTCGCGATAAGCGGCTTCCAACCGGCTTGGAAATCTGTGGATAAGGACGGCAAGATACCCGGCCCCCACAACTTGACGATTCCGAACGTTGACAAACCTTTCGGCTTTATGGCCTACAATTCGGTTGCGGCCGGCGAGGTGGACGAATATACGGGAGAAATCGTGAATGTGGCGCATAGCGGCAAGCGTTGCGGCATGGCGCTGGTGACGCGGCCGGAAAACAGCGACTGGCTGATTTCGCCGGAGTTCTCGATGTCGAAGGGCGTTGACAGTTTGGGCATGATGTTCTGGGTTTGCAGTTCGGACCCGAATGTGTTGGAATGGTACAAAGTATTGGTGTCCACGATTAACGACCAACCTGCTACGTTTACGCCCATTCCTGATGCCAACGGTGCGGAGATTCGCGAGGCGCCGGGTAAGTGGACCAAAGTTTGGGTTGATCTGTCGGAATATGCCGGCAAGAACATTTATGTAGCCATCCAGTGCGTTTCGCAGGATGCGTGGATGTTCTTCGTCGATGACATCGTGGTTCGGACGGGCGGGGTGGCCAACGAACAGACCGTGGATTTGTCGCGTTACGTGAAATCCTATCCCAATCCGGCCACGGATGTTTGGACGGTAACGGCCTATGATTTGCAAATCAACCGCGTTGAAATCTACAATATGACCGGTGCCTTGATGTTCCGTTCGGCGGACAATCTTGCGACGGAAGCCTATCGCGTATATGTAGGCGATTTTACGCCGGGGCTCTATACGGCGCGCGTTTATACGAACGGCGGCGTGCAGACGCTGAAAGTCATCGTAAGATAATCTAACGTTATCGAGCGTCGGCCAGACGCTTGGATAAAGGGGCGACCTCTGGCCGCCCCTTTATATTTGGCTATTCCTTGCCGGAGTGTTATTTTTGCAGTCTAAAAGACCATTTTATGCATAAACACCGTTTTATCCGACTGTTCATTTTGTCGTTGATATATATAGTAATCAGCAGCGCCGCCGTAGGCCGCGCCGTCGCCTCCGATAC
>CAMWIS010000184.1 GCA_947174375.1 uncultured Bacteroidales bacterium | reverse complement strand
CAAAAGGCCTGGAAACGCTGGCTGAGCACCGCCCGCGAACGCCAACAGCCGCTGCGGCTCGACCTCAGCACGGCCGAACGTGCCTACGCGCCCTTGCACTGGTTCGTGGCCGACGAGCCCATCGACCCCTATCTCGTTTACCGTCTCGTGGTGCCCACCGATGGCGTCTATAATGTATTGGGCATTTATCAACGGGATTTATCCAATTTTAAAACCACGGCGCTGACACTCAACACCGTTTCCGAAAATAACTGCATGAACTGCCACACGTTCCGCAACGGCGACGGGGCCGAAATGACCGTACACTGGCGCAAACCGTCGGAAGGCACGCTGATTCGGAACGGGGAAGGCGACCGGAAAATCGTTCTGCCGTCCAATGCCGGCGACTTCAACCTGCGCCTGACCTACCCGGCCTATCATCCGGAGGGCCGCTACATCGCTTTCTCCACGAACCTGCTGCTGGGCTACGGCTGCTACGAAGCCCACCGGCGGTTCTTCGACCCCGGCGACAGCATCGCGCATATCGTCGTTTACGACATCGAAACCAACCGCGTGTTTTCCGACCGCCGGCTGTGGCAAGACAAACGGTTGCTGTCTTATCCGGCCTGGTCGCCCGACGGACGGACGCTTTATTTTTGCAGCGCCCCCGACCCGACGGATTCCGCCCTGTCCGAGAAACAGAAGATAGAACGCATCCGATTCAGTTTGGCGTGCATCGCCTTCGACCCCGCCACGGGCACATTCGGCGACACCGTTCAGACCCTTTTGGAGGCCGACGACTACAACGGCAGTTTTTCGCTGCCGCGCGTCAACCCCGCCGACCCGGACTGCATCGTCGTCAGCCTCGGTACGTTCAGCTCCTTTCCGTCCCAGACCTACGGCGACTTGGGCTTGGTTTTCCTGAACCGCCCCGATACTTTGAGCGGCAGGCATGTATATACTCCTGCAACCGCGCTCAACACACCCGAAGCCGAGAGTTTTCACAGTTGGAGTCAGAACGGGCGCTGGATTATATATACAGGCAAACAGATGGACGGTTATTTCGCCCTGCCCTACATCGCTTACTTCGACGGCCAAACGTTTTCCAAACCCTTCCTGTTGCCGCAAAAGGAAGGCGACTGGTACCGCAGCTCGCTCAAATCGTTCAACCTTCCGGAGCTGACGGTTTCGCCCTCGACGCTGACGCCCGAAACGACGGAGAAACTGCGCAAGGAATGCTATACCTTGGTGGTTGACATCCAAGATATTGAAACGCTTATCAAAAACCTGCATGAACCCGAAGCCCTTTAAACGACACTTCGTCCTACCGTGCCTGCTCTGCCTCGGCATACTGATGCCCGTTGCGGCATGGGCCAAACCCAAAGACCGCAAGCCGGCCGCCGTAGTTTCTGACTACGTTGAAGCCGCCCGCACCGCCTTGGAACAAAACGACCCGATGGCGGCCCTTACCGCCGTCGAACAGTATTTCCCGCTCGCTTCCGACACGGCGGCCGAACGCGCCGAAATGGCCACGACGCTGAAATGGGCGCTCTTGGCCGGCGGCCGGCTCAACGAAGACTTTTTGGCCTATGGCACGGTTCCCGAAATGGGCCTTATGTTGCCGATTTCCTTCCCCGCCGATGACCGCATCGCCAAGCCGTACAGTTGCCTGACGATGGCCTGCGGGCTTTACGTGCCGGCCCTGTCCACGATGATTTGCACCACCGACCGCAACGGCCTCGACCTGTTTTCGGCGCGCCTGTTGACCGAAATCTGTCTGAAAACCGGCCGCCTGAGCCTGGCACGCCGCTATATCGCCTACCTGCCGAAAGCCGAACAAAGCGACCGGTATCGAAAACTGATGCAAGGCCATCAGGCACTTTGGGCCTGGGACAGCCTGCCGTATCATTTGACACCGGAGCCCCATACCACTGACGCTTGGGTGGATCGGTTCTACCCGCTCGACAGCGCCGAAAAGGCGGCCTTTGACCTGAACCCGGCGCAGGCGCGTTGCCTGTTGGATTACTATACGCTCTTGCAACTGCTGCATAAACGCCTCGACCGGTTGCCGCGTATTGTCGAAGCCTACCGCGACTTGGGCGCCTCCCGCCTGCCGACCTACGTACAGGAAGCCTTGCTGCTGTCGATGAATTACCTTAACGGCGGCATTTCAAAAGGAGAACTGTTGCAATGGCGCGAAGGCGACCTGCGCATAGAACCGGACGTTATCGCGCGGTTTGAACAATGGTTTTTCGACTTCAACCACTGGCGGAACGGTGCGGACAATTGGCCTGAAATACGCCAAAACTATGAAGGCTCCTATGTCTTTTATTTCATTTGGGACGGCATCGCTTTTTAAAAGATTGATATATGAAGAAATCCACATACCGCATTTGGGGCGTGATACTGCTGTCGGGCGCCATTCTGCTCGGCTTAGCCGCCAAACGCGAGCAAAAGAAACAGATTTACCTGGCCGAACAGCCGTTGGCCATCATTCCGGCCTATGCCGACAGCCTGGTGCTGCCGCCCAACATCGCGCCGCTCGGCTTTACGCCCGCCGACCCCGGCTATACGATTGCCGCCGTCCG
>CAMWIS010000183.1 GCA_947174375.1 uncultured Bacteroidales bacterium | reverse complement strand
CGTTCGAGCGCGTCCAACGCATCGGCTTCGGGGATGCCCTGCTCCACGAGCTGCCCTTTGCGGTAGAGGTTGACGCGGCCGCCCCCGCAGCCGATATAGCCGTAGTCGGCGTCGGCCATCTCGCCGGGGCCGTTCACGATGCAGCCCATGACGGCAATCGTAAAGCCCTTGTAGCCGGCAAAGCGCCGTTTGACACGTCCCAAGACCTCCTCGATGTCGTACTGCGTGCGGCCGCAGGACGGACAGGCCACGAAGCGGGCCTTGTAGAAACGGCTTTCGGCCGCTTGGTAGAGGTCGTCGAGCAGGCGCTGCCGTTCGGCTTCGGACAAGGCCGCACCCGAGAGCGAAAGGCTTTCGTCGCCGCGCAACAGCCGGTCGGCATAGGCCACGGCCGCCGCCACGGGCACGTCGGCGGCCGGTATCCGCGCCCAGTCGGGCGCGGGGGCTTGCTCGGCGCCCGCCCCGTCTTGCGGCTCGGCAAACGCCTCCGCCCAACGCACGATGGCCTGCGCCACCGGTATTTCCTTTTCGGGGACTTCGGTCAGCGAGACGCGAATCGTATCGCCGATGCCGGCCTTGAGCAAGCCGCCTATGCCCACCGCTGAAATCAGTCTTCCGTCCAAGCCGTTGCCGGCCTCGGTCACGCCGAGATGCAACGGATAGACGCATCCGCGCGAACGCATCGCCTCCACGGCCAACAGCACGGCTTCCCGCATCTGCCGCACCGAGCTGGACTTCATCGACAGCACGAGCTTGCGGAAATCCTGCGCCTCGCACACGTCGATGAACTCCATGGCCGAGGCCACCATAGCCTGCGGCACGTCGGGCGCGCTCTTCAGCATCCGTTCCGACAGCGAGCCGTGGTTAACGCCCAACCGGATGGCCGTGCCGTTCGCGCGGCAGACTTCCAACAGCGGGCCCAAGCGTTCGGCCATGCGCCGCCGCGCGGCTTCGTGGTCGGCCGCCGTAAACGTGGCCTGCCCCGTCGGCTTATCCACGTAGTTGCCGGGGTTGATGCGCACCTTCTCCACGATACGCGCGGCCTGTACGGCCACTTCCGGCAGAAAATGCACGTCGGCGACCAAAGGCACGGGGCAGCCTTCCTTGTGGAGCGTATCCTTGATGGCCGCCAAAGCCTCCACGTGCTTGAAGGCCGGCGTCGTCACGCGCACGAGCGCGCAACCCGCTTCCACCAGCCGCTTGATTTGCTCCACGGTGGCGCGCACGTCCAACGTGTCGGTGTTCGTCATCGACTGAATCACGACCGGTTGCCGCCCGCCTATGCGCAGGGTGCCGACGGCGACTTCACAGGCTTCGTAGCGTCTTAGCATCCCAAGGCTTTTTTAACGGCTTCCGAAATCGTCTTGCCATCGGCCTTGCCCGCCAGTTGCTTCGTGGCCAAGCCCATGACCTTGCCCATGTCCTTGATGGACGTCGCACCGCTTTCGCGCACGAGTTCCGCCACCACGGCCGCCAGTTCCTCCGCGCTCATCTGCGCCGGCAGGTAGGGTTCTATCGCGGCCACTTCGGCCAACTCGCGTTCGGCCAAATCGGCACGGCCCTGTTCCTGATAGACGGCGGCCGACTCCTTGCGCTGCTTGATCATCTTCTGAATGATCTGCATGGCTTTTTCATCGGTCAGTTCGCCGTTGCATTCCTTGGAGGTCTTGGCTTCCAGAAATTCTTTCTTCACGCCGCGCAGGGCTTCCAATTTTACCGTTTCCTTGGCCAACATCGCTTTCTTGATGTCTTCGCCAATCTGATCAAAAAGACTCATATATGCTATTGTTTTATTCGTGTTACAAATATAACGAAAATCATTGGGATTTCTCCATGGTCAGGGTCGAAAGAGAAGGGAATGTTTGGTTTATATTGAAAAATGTATTACCTTTGCCCCAACAGAACCCGTTTGCATCCCATAAGAACTGCATTCGGGTCATTTTTTTTATGGCGAACAAGAAAGCTAGAACCATTCAGGAGCAAATCGTTTTGCTGAGAGACAGGGGACTACAGATAAAAGAAGAGCGGATTGCGGCTTCTTATCTGGAGCATATCAGTTATTATCGGTTGAAAGGCTACTGGTGGAATATGCAGGAAAATCTCGAACAGCATATTTTTAAACCGGGCTCTTGTTTTGAAGATGTCATAGAGCGGTATAATTTTGACCGGGAACTACGGCAGATTCTTTTCGATGCCATAGAGGTGATTGAAGTGTCTTTGCGGGCGAATTTGATTAATTGTATGTCTTGCGGCTGTTCTCAAGAAGGCTTATGGTATTTGTCGTCTGAGTTTTTTGAGAGTGAAAATTATTTCTTGCAAAATTTAGAAAAATTGCGCCGTGAGTTTGCGCGGAGCCAAGAAGTTTTTGCGAAAGATTTTCGTGAAGAACATCAGAGTAAGTATGAAGATCATTGGGAAAGTAAAGATGACCCTGATGCCTGGTTGATTTTAGAAACGGCTACTTTTGGAACTTTATCGAAAATATATAAGAGCCTAAAACATCAGCTCCCTCAAAAAGCTAAGATTGCCAACAAAATGGGATTTTATTCTCATAAAGATTTGTCCAGTTGTT
>CAMWIS010000182.1 GCA_947174375.1 uncultured Bacteroidales bacterium | reverse complement strand
GACGCAGGACGGCGCCGCGCCCGACCGTCTGGACGCGGGTCATTATTTGCTGACCGTGACCGACGCCAAGGGCGTGGTTTCCTTAGACAGTTTCCGGCTGAGCGCACCGCAGCCGCTGGGCGCCACCGTAAACCCGACCGCCGTAAGCGGCTACGGCGCGGCGGACGGCCATATCGACTGGAACATTGAGGGCGGCACCGCGCCGCACACCGCCGTATGGCAGGGCGAGAGCGACTGGATGGCCGAAACCGCCCGTTGGGACGGGGCTTTGCCCGACAGCCTTTGGAGCGGGGTTTACCGCCTGACGCTGACCGATGCCCACGGCTGCCGCTTTGAGCGGGATTACGCGGTGGAAAGCCCCGATGCGTTGGCCTTGTCGAACCTGCACATCCTGCATTGCCACGGCGAAAAAGCCTTTTTGGAAGAAGATGTCCGTTCGGAGGACAACGGGCGGATACGAGCTTATCTTGACGGCGGCGTGCCGCCTTACCGTATCGTATGGCGCAACGCGGCGGGCGAGACGGTGGCGGACTTCATGGCTTCGACGCGCGGCGACGCGGGGATTGACAGCCTGCCGGCGGACGTATATACACTCACGGTGACCGACGCCAACGGCTACGGACTGAGCCGTGACTTTGAAGTGGAACTGAGCACGGCCGTACAGGTGCTGCTGAGCGAGACGACGCCCATCCTCTGCCACGGCGAAAACGGCGTTTTGGCCGTTTTCGCCGACGGCGGCAAAGCGCCTTACACTTACCGTTGGTTTGAAATCCATCCCGAGGCGGAAGACTCCCTGCGGGAAAGCGCTTTGCCGCATACGTCGGCCGTAAGTCCGCCGCTGCCGAGCGGATTCTACCGCGTGGAAATCGAAGACGTTTACGGTGCCACGGCCACCGACAGCCTGTGGTTGGACGAGCCGGCCCCGCTCCGCTTGGCGGCGGACTTGACGCCGTGGCCGACGGAACGCCCCGAAACGCCGGAGGCCACCGGTCTGCTCTACCCGCACCCGATCGGCGGCTGCCCGCCCTATCGTTACGATTGGGCGCACGGCGACACGAACGACCACATCGCCTACCGCCGCGGGGAGAACTACGCTGTGACCGTCTATGACCGGCACCGGTGCGCCGTGCGCGGAGAATTTCCCTTCGACGGCTTGGCCGATTTCGAAGCCCGCATCAGCTGCGCCCAGGCCGTGAGTTGCCACGGCGAAGCCGACGGGGCGTTGAGCGTGGAAATTCTCGGCGGCCAGCCGCCTTACCGCGTGGTTTGGCAGCATGGCGACACGGGTGTATATATATACAACCTGCCCGCCGCGTTCTATGAGCTCTCGGTTATCGATGCCGAAAACCGCACCTGTGCCGCGGCCTTCAACCTGACGGAACCCGAACCGCTGGCCAACCGCATATCGCCTGCGATGCCGCATTGCTTCGGCCGCGCCGACGGCTCGCTCGCAGCCGAGGTGACGGGCGGCAGCTATCCGTACCGCTACCAATGGCAGGACGGCCCCGAATCCGCCGTGTACGACGGGCTCGCCGCCGGCACGTACCGCCTGACCGTGACCGACCGCAACGGCTGTACCCTGCGCGACAGCATCACGCTGCAAGAGCCCGAACCCCTGCGCCCCGTCCTTACGACGCTGCAACCGCTCTGCCCCGACGACTACGGCCAACTGAAGGCCGCAGCCGACGGCGGCACGCCGCCCTACCGTTACCAATGGTATCATGCGGACTATACGAACGCCACCCACCTCATCCAAAACGCGCGGCTCGGCTACTACCTGCTGACCGTGACCGACAGCCTCCTGTGCCGCGTCGATACCACCGTGACGCTCGTGCGTGCCGCCGCCCTGCAATGGCAGCCATTTGAAACGCAGTATCTCTGCGCCGGCCAAAGTACCGTGCTTCAACCGACGTTTACCAGCGATACGGCGGACATTGTCGGCTATTGGACGCTGCCGGACGGCAACCTGTCTTTCGGCCTCGAAACGGAAAGCGACCAAGACGGCCTGCACCGCCTGACCCTGGTTCAGTACGGCGCCTGCCAATACCACGATACCGTACGCATCGTGACCGTGGACGACACCGTGAACTGCCTGTTTTGGATCAGCACGCAACTGCGGATGGGCGAAACCGCCACGGCCGCAGACGTCTCCTATCCGCCGTCCGACAGCTCGCACTGGACGCTGCCGCCCGAAGCCGAACTGCTGTATGCCGAAGGCCCCTATGCCGAGTTTTGCTTTCACGATACCGGCACGTTCGACATCACGCTGACGAGTTTCCGCGGCCATTGCGCCCAAAGCAAGACGACACAGGTTCAGGTGCTGCCGGAGGGCGGCTTCAAACGGGTGGCCATTGAAGCCGAGACACCTTTCATCGGCCTCAAAGCCGCGCCCAATCCGGCCACGGGCCACACCCGAATTTTCCTCGATATGCGGTGGCGCACGGAAGTGGAATACGCCCTGATTGAAGCCGTTTCGGGCCGCATCCGCCAAAGGGGAACATGGACGGTGGACGACGGACAGACCGTCCGGACGCTGCCGCTACCGGAACAGGCCGGCCTGTACGTGCTGGTGCTGCACGCCG
>CAMWIS010000181.1 GCA_947174375.1 uncultured Bacteroidales bacterium | reverse complement strand
TCCCGAACAATATCTCGTTAAACCAATGTTCCATAGTATGTTATCGTGGCTCTTTCGCCCCGGCGACCGGCCGGAACCCCCACGAAAGAGCCACAAAGATAACAAAATAACGGAAAAGCCGGAACGTACAAGGTTCTACAGGAATATCTTGACGGTCTTGACACCCTGCGCCGTCGTTACGCGCACGACAGCCGGACCTCTTTGGGATACCGGCAGCGTCAGTTCGGTGGTTTCACCCCCAACGCGTTCGGCCAACTTACGGCCATCAAGCGCATAGACTTCCACGAGACGGATTTCCTGCGCGGCATGAACCTGCAGGATACCGGCGGTAGCCGAAACCACGACGTCCATTTCTTCGGCCATCTTTTCCACAGCCGTCATATCCTCGCCGACATAGACATTGTCGATGGCCCAGAATTTGGAAAGCGTGGCCTCATAACGGAAACGGAGGTAAATGACATCGGCGCCGGCCAAATCGGAGGCCGTAAGCACATCACCTATGCACATATCCGCCTTTTGAATATGGAAATCGCCGTCATCCGTCGGTTTAAAACCGCTTTCCTTGTCAATCATATCGAGCAGATACCACTCTTCACCATCCAACGAAAATTCCACACCGGCCTTGAAAATACCGCTGATAGCATAACTGTAATAGAAAGAAAGCGTTACATCCTGCTTGTTCTTTACCGTCGTAAGGTCAAACGCAGGCATCGCCAACGTGGTGTTGAGACGGTAATAGCCGACATTCTGGCAATCGATGGCCGCATAACAGCCTTCGAAACCGGGCCCCTTGACGCCCAGACGGCTTTGGTCGTCGAAAAACCAAGTATATTTGTCGGGCGTCCTTTCGGTCTGATTTTCAATACGCCAATTGACCGGCAGGAAGGTGGTGTTGAAATGTTCCTCGTATGGCAAGGCCACCCGTACCTCATCGCCCACCTGATGGGAAACGCCCGTCCGGCCGGATTCCACGCCATCGGTATATACTACGATGACGACATATTCATACAGGCCGTCCGCCACCGCGACATCGCGCCAGGTCGTTTCTTTCAGACCTTCGGTCAGTTTCTCTCCGGCGCGGTAAACCGTATAAGACGCTACCGTATGGCCGTCTTCTTCCGGTGCCGACCACGAAAGCACGACATCCTTGCCTTCCGTTTCCGCCTTCAAATCCACCACGCCGTAGCGCACGCCCAACGCCAAGCGTCGCTTGACGCGTTCGGACACGCCGTCGGGAGTTTCATAGACCGCCTCTATGCTGAATTCGTAAAGCCCGAAGCAACCCGAAATGCCGACGCCTTCCTTGCCTTGTTCCGCCGTCAATCCGGTACCGTGCATGACATTGTCGCTGTACAACGTATAGGAAGCCGGCTGGAAATCGGTTTCCGGCGCATCCCAAGTCATGCGGACCGTATATTTCCCGTTTGCTTCAAGTGTGGCCGTACAGTTGAAATTCCTCGGCGCGACGAAATCGATTTCCGCCAACGTAACTTCAGCGGAAACCGGCTCGGAAACACTGCCGTCCATCGCCACGGAACTTACGGTATATGTGTGCTCGCCAGGCGTTTTCTCACTCTTATCCACATAGTAGCATTCGGTCAGATGATCGGCCAGCTCCTCGCCGTCGAGCGCCACCTTGAAATGCGAGATAAGGGAGGATTCGCCCTTGGCCGCCCGAATCGTGACGTCGTCGATGGCCCAGGTGGCGTACAGGCTTTGATTAATCGTATCGCCATACTCGTCGAACTGATATTCACCGTAGGCCCGGAAAGCCACGCGCATCGCATCGGTGGGTACGTCCGCCAGCGTAAGCGTCACCGTATGCCAACTGTCTTCCGTCGAAGCATCGTAACGCGCGTCCCACAGCGGCTCGCTCCACGTCTCGCCGCCGTCGGTACTGGCTATCACGACATAGTGGTCGGGATATTCCGGCTGAGCGCCGTTCTCCACGACCCGCGGATCGATGTAATAGCTGAATTCCAGATAAGCCCCTTTCTCCACAACGGGCGATATGAGCCATTCGTCCTGATGCATATCGTGGCCATCGCCGTCCATAAGATCGAAGAATACCACGGCGCTCCGCTCGCCGCTTCCGACCAGCACGTCATAGTTGTCCGCCCCCATGAAGTCGGACGTCGGATAACGGAACCACGAACAGGAATAGTCCGACGTGTTCGTTTTCTTGACCGTCCAACCGTCGGTTTCCAACGATGTCACATTATCCGTCAGGGGCACGCCTTCCAATTCAAAATCCGCCGACAGTAACGTTTTCCCCCAGTCGGGATTTTCCCAACTCAGCGTTACGCGATGTCCGAATACCTCGGATTTCAGATTGTCGGGACCGGCCGGCTTCTGCGCCCAACCGGCGGCACACGGCAAAAGGGTAGCCATGATGATAACCCAAGTCCATAAAAAAACCTTTTTCATAGCTTTCTGTTTTTGGTTAACGATGTTACAAATATAGCAATAGTTTCGTTCCTCACATAACGGCCGCCAACGCCTGCGTCAGCGTAACGAAGTCGGACACAGAGAGTTGCTCGGCGCGGAGTGACAGATAGCGCTCGGGGACGGCATCCACGACGGCATCCAAGGCCCGGAGCGCGTTGCGCAACGTCTTGCGCCGCTGGCCGAACGC
>CAMWIS010000180.1 GCA_947174375.1 uncultured Bacteroidales bacterium | reverse complement strand
TAAATTTGCACCCATGTCTGCAAAATCCTGGCCGAAAGCCTTAGAAATCGTGGTTCATTGCTGCCTTTGGGCGCTGATCGTCTGCTTCCCGCTGTTCCTTTGGGGGCGCGACCACCAAATCAGCACCATCAACCTGCTGTGTTTCATTACCATGCCCGTAGCGGCCGCCATCGTCTTTTACATCAATTACTGCGCATGGGTCAAGACGTTCCTGTTGCGGAAAAAACTCGGCATCTTCTTCGGGCTGAACCTTTTGCTCATTGCGTTGATTCTGCTGGGCGAACATCTGTGGCACGAATGGCTGATTGAGATACAACGCGCGATGGACGGCACCCCGCACCGGCACGGCGGCCCATCGCCCTGGCTGTTCGCGCTGCGCAACAGCGTGATGCTGATTCTGACCTGCGGTCTGAGCGTGGCCATCCGCATGACCGTCAACTGGTATCAAAGCGAGATGCAGCGGCAGACGCTGGAAAAGGAACATACCGAAATGGCGTTGAAGAACCTCAAGAGCCAACTGCACCCGCATTTTCTGTTCAACACGCTCAACAATATATACGCTCTCGTGGCCATCGACCAGGAAAAGGCGCAGACCGCGCTGCTCGACCTGAGCAAACTGCTGCGCTATGTGTTGAAAGAAAGCGAACGCAACACGGTACCGCTGTCGGACGAAATCCTGTTCCTGCAACAATACATCCACCTCATGAGCCTACGCACGGGGCCTAACGTAACGCTGACCGTCGATTTTCCCGATCCCAAAACCCTGGCCGCAAGCCAAGACCCGCAGATTGCGCCGCTCTTGTTCATCAACCTGATTGAAAACGCGTTCAAACACGGCATTCCGGCTTCGGCCAAGGCGTTCATCAATATTTTCATGAAATGGGACGCCCAAGACGGCGTGTTGGAATTCACGTGCAGCAACCCCATGTTCGACGCCGCCCCGCTTTCTTCCGGCGACACGGGCATCGGCATTCCGAACCTGCGCCAACGCCTGGAGTATCTTTACCCGCAACGGCACGTCTTTGAGCTGAAACAAGAGGGTTCGGTGTTTATGGTCTATTTGGCGATCCGCATAAATGCGGAGAAAACCCTGCCGGAAAAACAGACGGATTGATGGAAACCTTACGCTGTATCATCGTGGACGACGAGCCGCTGGCCCTGGGACTATTGGAGTCCTATGTCCGCAAGACGCCTTTCCTGCATTTGGAAGGGGCTTTTCCGGACAGCGTTTCGGCCTTGGAACGGCTGAAACAGGGCGATATCGACTTGGCGTTTTTGGATATACAGATGCCCGACCTCAACGGGTTGGAGCTGGCGCGCCTGCTGCCCGAACGGACGGCCGTCGTCTTTGTGACGGCTTACGAGCAATACGCCGTGGAGGGCTTTAAGGTGGACGCGACGGATTACCTGCTCAAACCGGCCTCTTACGCCGACTTCCTGACGGCCTGCGAACGGGCCGCGAAACGGAAGAAGGGCGCAACGGACGGGACGGCCCCCACCGACAGGTCTACGGCGGACGAGACGCTTTTCATCAAGGCCGACTACAAGACGATTCCCGTCAAGTTGCGCGACATCCGCTATATAGAGGGCGTCAAGGACTATGTATCGATTCATTTGGATCCGGCGGGCGGAAGCCGGCATCCGGGCAGCCGCACGCCCTACGACATCATGAGCCTGCAAAGCATGAAGAGCCTGGCGGAATTTTTGCCCGCGCCGCCGTTTATCCGCATACACCGCTCCTATATCGTGAACCTGAACCACATAGACTGCATCGAACGGCAGCGCGTCATTTTCGGCGACGTCTATCTGCCCGTTTCGGACTCCTACCGCGAGGCGTTTGAACAGGCCGTGGCGGCGCGAACACCCTAATACGTGAAGAACAGCACGGCGGGTTCCGTGCAGTGGAAACCGTACTTGGAAAGGACGCTCCAATAGTCGGTTATTACTTTTCCCGTAAGGCCGACGGGGTTATTCATCAGCCGTTGGTAAACGGCTTTCAACTCTTGCCCCACCCGGCCGTCCTCACCGCAAATCGGGCTGTCGGGCAAACCGAACACCAGGATTTCCAAATAGGCGTCACGCCGTTGGCGCGCCTCGTCGGCATAGATGGAGCCGACGTAATCGTTCAGGAAGCGCTCCCAACCGATGAGACGGTCGGCCAACTGTTGCCACGTTATCGCAAGCCGTTCGCCGGTGCCGTAGGGTTGCTCGGCCTCCATAGCCGACAGCACGAAGAACGTGCGCGTGCCGTCGCTCAGGTAGCGGCCTATCCTTTCCCGCACGGCGTCCAAGTCGGGACGCACCAGCACTTCGTCCGGCGTGTAACGCACTAAGAAATAGTTGCGGGCCAACAGCGCGAGGTACTTGTCCGCGGCCTGTTTTTCGCGCGCGGAGCGCGGCGATTCGGCCGCCTTAAGCAGATAATCGTTGAACTTGGTTTGATCCAACACCGTCATCGCGAAGTCTTCCAACAGGACGAAGGCCGAATCGCAGGCGGCGGGCGCCGCCCCGGAAAACTGCCGCTCGAACTCCGCCACGGCCAACGGCAAGGCTTCCATCTGTCCCCTATCCAAATTGACCAAGTAGGTGTAATAGGCCTGCAACGGCCCCCCGTCCAACATGAGTTGGTCGGCCACGGGCTGCGGATTCTGCGCCCCAACCTGTCCCGCGCCCAAAAGCACGAGCGTCCAGACCGCGCCGAACGCTTTTCTTATCTTATCGCTGATGTTGTGATGTCCCGTCATT
>CAMWIS010000179.1 GCA_947174375.1 uncultured Bacteroidales bacterium | reverse complement strand
TGTGTCTTATCCTGCTTGCAGTAGATATCGACCGACAGGTAGTCCGGCTTTTCGAAGTCGTCTTGCGGGAAGTTCAACGTAGAGTCGGCATAGATTTTCTGCATATAGAGGCCCCAAATCGGCAGGGCGGCCCGCGCCCCCTGGCCGTAGGCCATGCTCGTGAAGTGAATCGACCGTAATTCGCCGCCTACCCAAATGCCCGTGGCGAGCGTGGGCGTAATCCCCATAAACCAGGCGTCCGAGTGGTTCTGCGTCGTGCCCGTCTTGCCGGCGATGGGTTGGGTCAGGCCGTATTTGAAACGCAGCCGGATGCCGCTCCCTTCCTCCACCACGCCTTTCATCAGATCCACCATCAGATAGGCCGTCTGCTCGTCCATGGCTTCCTGCTGTACGGGCGAAAATTCTTCCAGAATGACGCCGTGTTTATCCTCTATGCGTGTGATGAACATCGGGTCGCAGTGGATGCCTTTGTTTGCGTAAGTCGCCATGGCCGCCGTCATTTCCTTGACGGAGATATCCATCGTGCCGAGGCAGATGGAGGGCACGGCTTCCATGTCCGCCGTGATGCCCATCTTGCGGGTCAGCGCGATGACGGCTTCGGGCGGGAAGCGCTTGATGAGGTAGGCGGTCACGAAATTGACCGAGTGCGCCAACGCCCAACGCAGGCTTACCATTTCGCCCTCCCGCTCGTGGCCGGAGTTCTTCGGACACCAGTCCTCCTGTCCGGGCTGCGAGATGCAGACGGGCACGTTGGGCACTTCCGTGCAGGGCGCGTATTCGCCCTCCTGCATGGCAAGTGTATATACAAACGGCTTGAACGTGGAGCCTACCTGGCGTTCGCCTTGCGAAACGTTGTCATACTGGAAATACTTGTAGTTGATGCCGCCCACATAGGCGCGCACATAGCCGGTCTGCGGCTCTATCGACATCAGGCCGCAATGCAGGAACCACTTGTGGTACCAAAGCGAATCCCACGGGCTCATGACCGTATCGATTTCGCCGTGCCACGAAAAGACCTTCATGCGGACTTTGGTCTTGAAGTCCGCCATGATTTCCTCTTCGGTCGCGCCGGCTTTCTTGAGGTTGCGGTAGCGGTCAGACAAGCGCATCGCGTTGTTCATGAAACGTTGCACCTCGGCCTGCGTCACGTTGCTGAAAGGGGCGTTGGGCTTGCCTTTCAACTGTTGGTAGAAGTCGTCCTGCAGTTGCCCGCCCAGCCATTCGTTGACGGCCTCTTCGGCATGGGCCTGCATACGGGCGTTGATCGTCGTGTGGATTTTGAGCCCGTCTTTGTAGAGGTTATAGGGCTTGCCGTCGGGTTTGCGGTGGTCGGCGCACCAGGCCAGCATCTGTTGCCGCAGGTATTCCCGGAAATACGTCGCCAGACCGTATTGGTGGTCTTGTTGCGAGAAGTTCGACATATCGATGGGAATCAGCTTGCAGGAATCATAGACCGCTTGCGTGATGAAATCGGCCTTGAGCATCTGGTGCATGACCACGTTGCGGCGCGTGGTCGCGTTTTCGGGGTTGCGCACGGGGTTGTAAAGCGTCGTGGCCTTGAGCATCCCCACGAGCATGGCCGATTCCTCCAGCGTCAGTTCGATCGGTTCCTTGCCGAAATAGGTTTGGGCGGCCGTGCGGATGCCGAAAGAGTTGTTCCCGAATTCCACGGTGTTGAAATACATCGCGATGATTTCCTCTTTCGTATAGTTGCGTTCCAATTTGACCGCGATGACCCATTCCTTGAGTTTGCGGATGGCCAGCGACACCTTGTTGAGGTGCTTGCGCGGGAAAAGGTTCTTGGCCAACTGTTGCGTAACCGTACTGCCGCCGCCGCTGCTGCGGTTACCGCCGATAATCGTTTTGCCGGCCACGCGGAACAGCGATTTGAGATCCACGCCGCTGTGCTGGTAAAAGCGCACGTCCTCCGTGGCGATAAGCGCGTCCACAAGGTCGGGCGACAGTTCGGAATAATCTACGTTCGTGCGGTTCTCAATGAAGTACGTGCCTAAAATCTGCTGGTCGGAGGAGATGATTTCCGAGGCGAGGTTGCTTTCCGGGTTCTCCAGGTCTTCGAACGAGGGCATGAAGCCGAACAAACCGCAGGAGAGGCCTACGAAAAACAATACGACGAAAAGGATGCATCCGCCGAAGATGAGCCAAAGCGTCTTTTTCATGTTAGTTGGCGTGTATATGTAAGCCGATGTGGCTGATATGTTTGACCGTATCCATGCGCAACGCCTGCTTCACTTCCATGCGGTAGTGGCCGGGCATCGGGAAATACAGTTCGGGTTTGACGGCGAAATCGGCCGATTTGTAACGGCCCGCGCCATGCCCCGTCCATTTGCCGCGGTAGTCGGCCAAAATACATTCGAGCGTGTCTATCGTGACGGTTTGGTCGGGGAAGGTGGTATATATTAAAAAGAAGGCGTTCATGAACGGGTATTCCTGGTCGTGACGCACGGAAAAGTCAAGGCGGTAGTCACGCGCCGTGTCCTGTATCTCGAATTCAAAAGGAATCGCGTTTTTGCGGGCCCAACCGGCTTCGGGCAGGGCTACGCTGCGGCTCAATACGATGTCGCGGCCGCAAGCCGTCCAAAGCAGGGCCATACCGAGGACAATCGCGCCCGCCATCAGGCGGCGCATGGGGTTATTGTGCGTTTGCATCGCCGGGCGTTTTGGGTTTTAGAATGGGTTTGCCGATAGGCTTGGGCGTGCGTTTCTCCTGTTTCGGCTTGTTCTGATTCGGCGTAGGCTTGCTCTGCACCGGGGCGGGCTTCTGACCGCCG
>CAMWIS010000178.1 GCA_947174375.1 uncultured Bacteroidales bacterium | reverse complement strand
GGATATAATTCATAACCGTCGGTTTGTTTAAATTGGTGGCCGCTTTCCCGTTATCCAAAAGTATGCCAAAAACCGCCTGCCGCCTTAATGGCAGACCCGCTTGGCAGAACCATGGGTCAGGGCCGATAGCAAAAGAGGCGGAACCTTGCGATTCCGCCTCTTTTCGTATGATGAAAGCCTAAGACGCGCCGTCTTAGTTGGCTTTCTTGCGGTCCATGTGTTTCTGGTACTTGTTCATGAACTTATCTACGCGACCGGCCGTATCCACGAGTTTCACCTTGCCGGTGAAGAACGGGTGCGAGGCGCTGGAGATTTCCAACTTTACCAACGGGTATTCGTTGCCGTCTTCCCACTTGATCGTGTCTTTCGTCTGTATCGTAGATTTGCACAAGAACGCATAATCGTTAGACATGTCTTTGAAAACCACAGGTCTATAATTCTCGGGGTGGATGTCTTTTTTCATATCTGTATCGTATTTTCTGCTGTTTAAGGGGTGCAAAAGTAAACTTTTTTTCTCAAATTGCAAAGTTTTCTTTCAAAAAGGCCGGAATCGAAACACCGTCGGCATAGTCGGTGAGCGTCGGATGCTGGGCCTGACCGAAGGGAACGAGGCCGTCGGCCTCCCCCACGACACACTGCCAGGCTTCAGGGCCGGCCGCCGCTATCCAGGCCGCCACCTGCGCCGCATCGTCATAGACCGTATAGGCCACGGAGCCGATGCCGGGCGCCCCCGCCCCCTCTTCGAACAACACCGCCCCGCCGTCGCGGTACGGACGCCGCTGCATATCGAGCAAAGCCTTGCGACGGCGGTAGTTATGGGCATAGGCCGCGTTGTCGAGCAAGCGCGTCCAGCCTTCACGCCGCCCTACGGCCATAAAGCCGTCCCAATCGAAGGCGCGCGGCACGAACAGTTTGGAGACGTTGCGGCAACCCAGGCCGTAATAGCGGAGCATATCTTCCCAAAGGCCGGCCAGGTGCGCATCGTCCTCGCCTCCGGTCAAGACGGCGCAGGACGTGCGGTGATGCCGCAGCAAGGCGGGCTTATCGCGGAAACTGTAGTCAAAGTAGCGGTAACTGTTGTCGCTGCCCGTGGCGATGACGGCGTCGAACGCCAAGCCGGTCAAATCGGACACCAGCGTCACGCGGTCCGGATACGGCCACAGCCGTTGCGCCCAAAATTCCCACAGCGGGCGGTCTTTGGCGGAGGGCTTCAACAAGAGCTTGCAGCCGGAAAGCAGCACCGACAGCACGTCGTGCAGGCCCACCCACGGCAGGTTGCCGGCCATGATGACGGCCACCGTGCCCGGCCGCAGGCGCGTATCCGCCCCCACTTCGGCCGTCCACCACGCACGCAACCGGTCGGCGCGCAGGGCCTCGGCCCAAGCCGCCGTGGCATAGGCGATGTTGTCGGCCGTAAAGAACGGTTGGGCGGCCACGGCGGCTTCGCAAGCCGCCCGCCAGAGCGGATCGGCGGCGGCTTGCGCGCGCCAATACCGTCCGACGGCATCCCAAGCGTCCAAACGCGCTTCCAAATCCGGTACCGGTTTCAGGCTTTCCATGCGTTACGATAAAGAGGATACAAAAGTAGCGTTTTTTCGGATGATTTGCTTTGTTCTCGCTTATTCGTATCTTTGCTTTATGGGAAAAGCCGGTGGGAATAAGAAGAAACCGACGGGCACGCCGCGCCGCGTCTCGTGGCTGGGCGGTCTGTTGCTCCTGGTAACGGGCATCGTGCCGTTGGGGCTCGTCGGGACGTTCCTGTGCGTCTATATCCCGCCCGGCCGCTTCGGCATCACGAGCCTGCTGGGCCTCGCCTTCCCGTGGCTCGTGCTGGCTTCCGCCGCCCTCGGCATCGCCTACCTGTTCTTTTTCAAGAAGCGTTGCCTGATTTTCTTTGCGGCCATCCTGCTCAACTTCCATAACCTCGGCCTGTTGGCCCGCCTGCCCCACAACGACCGCGCGCGGCGCGACGACAACCGCATGGCCTCCGCCACGCGGCCGAGCGAATTCAAGGTGTTGTCGTACAACGTCTGTCTGTTCGGATACTACGCGCAAGACGACCGCAACGAGCGGAAAGACCGCATCGCGGCCTATATCGGCGTGGAGGAAGCCGACGTATTGTGCTTGCAGGAATACTACGAGAGCAAAAGCCAGCAGTTCCGCATCCGCGAGACGCTGCGGAAGGCCGGCTACCGCCATCATACGCGCCTGTTGGAGAACGCGCGCTTCTATTTCGGCAACGCGATTTTCTCGCGCTTCCCGATTCTGCGGCAAGACTCGGTGCCGGGGCTGTCGCCGCTCAACGCGCTGTATGCCGATTTGCAACTGCCGGGCGGCGACACGCTGCGCGTATATACTTTCCATTTGGCTTCGCTGCGCTTCGACGACCACGACAAGGCGCTCTACCACGAACTGTTGAACAAACCTTTGGACGAATCGGTCTCCTACAAGGCCGAGGCCGGCAAGATAGCGCGTAAGGTAAGCCGCGCCGCCCGCATCCACGCCGAACAGGTGCGGCAAATCAAGGCCCACGCGGCCGACTGCCCCTACCGCGTGTTGGTGTGCGGCGACATGAACGAAAATCCGGTTTCCTACGCTTACCGCACGTTGGCCAAAGGGCTTAAAGACGCCTTCACGGAACGCGGCGTCGGCCTGGGCCGCACGTACAGCGGCTTTTTCCCGGCCTACCGCATCGACTATATCTTCTACCGCGCCGCGCTTGACCCCGCCACCGGCAAGGTCTCCGCCGAAGCGGACGCCCGTCTGGAAGCCCGCCATTTTGAAGTGGGTGCCGTGGATTATTCCGACCATCGCCCGATTTCGGCG
>CAMWIS010000177.1 GCA_947174375.1 uncultured Bacteroidales bacterium | reverse complement strand
CGTGGGCGGCGCCGGCCTCCGCGCAGGACATGACCGAGGGCACGGTATCCTACCTTCATCCGAAAGAATATCAAATCGCCGACATCACGGTATCGGGCGTCAACTTCCTGGATAACGGCGCGCTCGTCCACCTCTCCGGCCTCAAGGTCGGACAGCGCGTCACCATTCCCGGCGACTTTATCTCCGACGCCGTGGATAAGCTCTGGCGGCAAGGTCTGTTCGAGAACATTCAGATTACGGCCACGCAAATAGAGGGCAATCGTATATATCTTGACCTCTACATGGAGGAGCGACCCCGCGTGACGGGCATCGTTTACGAGGGATCCACGACGGCCATCACGAACAAAATCAAGGAGGAAATCTCGATTAAGGACGGCGACGTGGTGACCGACTACAAAATCGCCCAGCTGGAGAAGAAGGTCATGAAGGTGTTGGTGGACAAGGCTTACCTCAACGCCAAGGTGCAGGTCATCAAGCGGGTGGATACGGCCTCCTCCAACGCGCTGATTCTGATTGTGAAAATCGACAAGGGCGAGAAGGTCAAGATCGAGCACATCGACTTCGAGGGCAACACGGCCAAGCGCGTGGACGACGCGAGCAGTACGTTCTGGAAGAAATTCGCCAAGAAAGTGTCCAACGCGGGCAACAAGGAAGATTTGGCGTTCACCGACAACCGCCTGCGTCGCAAGCTCAAGAACACCAAGCAAATCAGCCCGCTCCGCTTTTGGAAACGTTCCAAATACGTGCCGTCGGAATTTCAGGACGACTTGAAGGAGCTCGTCAAGGTATATAACCGCGAGGGCTTCCGCGACTTCCGCGTGGTGGGCGACTCGCTCTACACGATTGACCCCAAGCGCATCGGACTCAAAATCAAGCTTTACGAGGGCGACCCCTATTACTACGGCAACATCAACTTCGTCGGCAACAAGAAATATACGAACGAGCAGTTGCAGGCCGTGCTCAACATCAAGAAGGGCGACCTCTACAACGAGGAGAAGTTCAACCAGAACCTGATGATGAACCCCAACGGCGTGGACGTCTATGCGATGTATTTCGACGACGGCTATCTCTATTTCCGCGCCACGCCCGTGGAGACGCAGGTATATGAAGACACGGTGGATATCGAGATCCGCATCGTGGAGGGCAACCAGGCGCGTTTCAACGAAATCCGGCTCAAGGGCAACACGCGCACGAACGACAACGTCATCCTGCGGGAGACGCGCACCGTGCCCGGACAGCTGTTCAGCCGTACCGAACTCGTCAACTCCATCAACGCCTTGCGGCAGTTGCGCTATTTCAACGACGAGACGCTGAACGCCGAACCCCTGCCCCGCGCCGACGGCTCGGCCGATTTGGAATACCAGGTGGAGGAGGTGGGCTCCGACCAGCTCGAACTCAGTGGCGGCTGGGGCGGCGGCATGATCGTGGGCACCATCGGCGTGGTGTTCAACAACTTCTCCATCAAGAACATCTTTAAGAAAGACCGCTGGAAGCCGTTGCCCACCGGCGACGGGCAGCAGCTGAGCCTGCGCGCGCAGTCGAACGGCACGTACTACTGGTCGGTGTCGGCCTCGTTTACCGAACCTTGGTTGGGCGGCAAGAAGCCGCTGGCGTTCAGCGTGTCGTACAACCACTCGATGCAGTCGAACAACCTCTCCAAGCAGGACGCGCGCTACGGCCGCCTCGACATCGACGGCGTTTCGGTGGGCCTGGGGCAGCGCCTCAAATGGCCCGACGACTTCTTTACGCTCTATCAGGCCATCACCTACCAGCGTTACGCGATGCAGAACTACGAGGTGAACGAGATACTCGACAACGGCGTGAGCCACAACGTGAACTACTCCATCACGCTCTCGCGGCAGAACCTCGACGCCTCCTTCTTCCCCAAGACGGGATCCACGCTGTCGCTGACGGCCCAGCTGACGCCGCCCTACTCCGCGCTCGGCAGCACGCTCTACCAGAGCGAGAACCCGGAGGATAAATACAAACTGCTGGAATACTATAAGATTTCGTTCAAGGCCGGCTGGTATTTCAACCCGATAGCGAACTTGGTCATCAACGCGCGCTTCCGCCTCGGCTATATGGGCTACTACAACAAGAACGTGGGCTATCCGCCCTTCGAACGGTTCTTCCTCGGCGGCGACGGCTTGACGGGCTTCGCGCTCGATGGCCGCGAACTGATCGGGATGCGCGGCTATTCGAACAACTCGCTTTCGCCCACCAGCGGGGCGACGGCGTACAACAAACTGACGTTAGAGGTGCGTTACCCGCTCTCCAACAACCCCGTGGCCACGATTTACGCGCTGGCGTTCTTCGAGGCGGGCAACAGCTGGGCCATCTCCAACCAGATGGACCCGTTCCACCTCTACAAGTCGGCGGGCGTGGGGTTGCGGCTCTACCTGTCGGCCATGGGTATGTTCGGCATTGACTGGGGCTACGGCTTCGACCCCGTCCCCGGCGACCCCAAAGCCAACGGCAGCCACTTCCACTTCTCGATTAACCAGTCGTTAGATTGGTAACGGCGTTGCGGCACTGCGTGCCGCCGGGCTTTTTTGCGGTGCAAGCACCGCTTGTCCGTTACCTTTTCTTATCCCGTTAAGAAAAGGTAACCGAAAAGAAGACGTCCGCTCACGCGGGGTGCGAGGTGGCCTCGCCGCGCTAAGTCCTTCCTACCGTTGGACGCCACCCCACGTGTCCCGCCAGCGCTTAGCGGTGCGCTTCGCGCGCTTATTTTACTTTTCGTGCGTCAGCAAGCGCGTTGGCGGGCCTTGCGCGAAGGCGCCCGACGAGAGTTCGGCGCAGCCGAACGACAGGAGGACTTAGCGATAGGGCGCC
>CAMWIS010000176.1 GCA_947174375.1 uncultured Bacteroidales bacterium | reverse complement strand
CATATCTTGCCAGATGGTTTATAACCGACAAATTTAGTCTTTTTTTCGCTTAATTGAAATCGTTATCTTTGCAGGGATGAACTTTTGAAACCTTAAAAAGACATGGATAGGACGCGACAAACGGAGGCCGCCCGCCTGACGGCGGCGGACATCGCCGGTGCCATCGAAGCCGTGGCGCCGCTCGCCTGGCAGGAGAGCTACGACAACGCGGGGCTGATTCTCGGCTCGCCGCAACAGCCGGTGGAGAAAGTGCTGCTCTGCACCGACATCACGCCGAACGTGGTGGAGGAAGCCATTGCCGAAGGCGCGCAGATGATTGTGTCGCACCACCCGGCCATTTTCCGGGGGCTGAAGCGGATTGACCCGGCGACGCCCTTCGGACGGATGCTGCAACGGTCTATGGCACACGGCATTGCGTGGTACGCCGCCCACACGAACTTCGACAACGCCCCCGAGGGCGTGAACGCCTACTGGGCCGACAAGCTCGGCTTGCAGCACCGGGCGGTCTTGGAGCCGCTGCCGGGCGCCAAGACGGCGGAGGGAGGCGCGGCGGGCGCGGGGCTCTACGGCACGCTGCCCCAGGCGGTGACCGAAACGGAACTGCTCCAACGGCTCAAGGCCTGGAGCGGGGCCGCCTGCATCCGGCACTCGGGCCTGAGCGGCCGCACGATCGAGCGCGTGGCCGTCTGCGGGGGCAGCGGGGCTTTCCTGCAAGCGAGCGCCCGCCGCGCCAGGGTCCAGGTGCTCATCACGGGCGAGGCCAAATACCACGACTTTGTGGAGGCGTTGCCCGACTTATGGCTCGTCGAATTAGGACACTTTGAGAGTGAGCAGTTTACAAAACAACTCTTTTATGAGTGTATTAAGAAAAATTTTCCTATCTTTGCCGTCCGAATTTCGGAAGCGGAGCATTGTCCCGTTTGTTACTTTTAAAACCCATTACCATGAGCACGAAGAAGAAAGCCGCTGAAGACCGCGACCTTGACGTAGAGCAGAAACTGGTTTCCTTATACGCCTTACAACAGGTGGATTCGGCCATCGACCGCATCCGCACGTTGCGCGGCGAACTCCCTCTGGAAGTACAGGACTTGGAAGACGACGTAGCCGGCTTTACCGCCCGCATTGAGAAGATGACGGCCGATATCGCCGAAATCCAACAGAATATCAGCGAACGCAAGGCGGCCATCACCGACCTCAAGGCGCAGATCAAGAAATACGAAAAGCAGCAGAAAGACGTCAAGAACAACCGCGAATTCGACGCCCTCTCCAAGGAAATCGAATACCAGGGCTTGGAAATCCAACTGCACGAGAAACGCATCAAGGAAGCGAACGCGACGCTCGAAAAACGCAACGCCGACCTCGAACGCGTACAGAACGCCAAGGAAGAACGCGAGAAAGACTTGGAAATGAAGAAATCCGAACTGGACGAAATCGTTTCCGAGACCGAACGCGAAGAACAGGATCTGCTCAAACAGTCGGAAGCCCACAAGAAGAACGTGGACGCCCGCTGGCTGCATACCTACACCCGAATCCGTAACAACGCCCATAACGGCCTGGCCGTCGTACCCATCGAACGCGACGCCTGCGGCGGTTGCTTCAGCAAAATCCCGCCCCAACGTCAAATCGACATCAAGATGCACAAGAAAATCATCGCCTGCGAATACTGCGGCCGCATCTTGGTGGACGACGCCATCAAGGAAAAGGCGGCGGACAAATAAACCAAACCCATAATCTCCAAATCGGCCGGGGCATCATGCCTCGGCTTTTTTGTACCGTTATGAACATCGCGTATATCGTTCCGAAATTGGCGCAAAAGGGGCCGGTGACCGTCGCTTACGAACTGGTCTGCCTGATGATGGCGCACGGGCACGAATGCACGGTTTTCTATTTCGACGAGGGACCCGACGAGCTGGGCTTCCCCTGCCGGACCCGGCGGATAAGCTGGCGGGGGGGCCGCGCCGCCGACGGCGGCCCGGGCGGGCTGGACTTCAACCGCTTCGACATCGTTCACAGCCACGGGCTGAGGCCCGACGCCTATGTGTGCCTGCACCGGCCTTTGAGGCCCGCCCGCAGCCACGCCCGCTGCATCTCCACGCTCCACAACTACGTCTTCGACGACCTCCGCTACCAATACAACCGTTGGACGGCTTTTTGGGCCGGGCGGGCGTGGCTGGCGGCCCTCCGCCGCCACGACACCGTCGTGACGCTGAGCCGGGACGCCCTGCGCTATTACAGCCGCTTCCTGCCGGCGCGCAAGCTGACCTACGCCTATAACACGCGACGCCTGCCGGACGACACGGCGCAGGGCGGCGGCCTCCTTCCGCTGACCGAAGCCGAAACCACCGAAGCCACGGGCTTTGCGGCGGCTTGCCCCCACCTCATCGGCGTCCATGCCCAGCTAACGGCCCGCAAAGGCATCGACCAACTGCTGCGCGTGCTGCCGCAGCTGCCCGACTACCGCCTGCTCGTTATCGGCGACGGGCCCTGCCGCGCCGACCTCGAACGGCTCTCCGCCGCGGAGGGCATCGCCGACCGCGTGCGCTTCCTCGGCTACAAGCCCAACGCCAGCCGCTACCTGCCGCTCTACGACCTGTACGCGCTGCCGAGCCGCAGCGAGGGCTTCCCGCTCACCCTGCTGGAGGCCGCCGCCCAGGGCGTGGCCGTCGTCTGCTCCAACCTGCCGGTCTTTGAGGAAATAGTAACGGCCAACGAGGTGGCTTTCTTCGAGCCGGAAAATCCGGAATCCCTGCGCGCGGCCATCTTAGACGCCACGGCCCGCAAGGCCGGACTGGCGCAAAACCTGCACGCCCGCTACCGCGCCGCGTTCAGCCCCGAACACTTTTAC
>CAMWIS010000175.1 GCA_947174375.1 uncultured Bacteroidales bacterium | reverse complement strand
TTATGGTAGCGATAGACAACACGTTAGTATCCGACGAAGTCTTTACGGAACACTTCTGCTGCGACCTCAGCCGCTGCAAGGGCTGTTGCTGCGTGGAAGGCGACGCGGGCGCCCCGCTGGAAGAAGCCGAATTGGAACTCTTGGACCGCTACTACCCTTATTTCAAACCCTATATGTGCCAAGAAGGCATAGAAGCCGTGGAACGGCTAGGCGAATTGTTCGAGGTGCTGCCCCTGGACGGCAGCTTCGTGACCCCCTTGGTGCGGCACCGCGAATGCGCCTACTTGGTTTACGACGACAACGGCATGGCGCTGTGCGCGATAGAAAAGGCGTTCATGGCGGGCGCCCTGCCCATCAAGCCCGGCGACGACCCGTTCCGCAAGCCGGTTTCCTGCCATCTGTTCCCGATTCGCATCACGTCTTACCCCGACTACGACGCCGTCAACTATTTCCGTTGGGATATCTGCAAAGACGCCATGCGGCTCGGCCGCAAGAAAGGCATCCCCGTGTTCCGTTTCCTCAAAGAGCCGCTGATCCGCAAATACGGCGCCGAATGGTTCGCGCAGGCAGAAGCCTATTACGAGGCGTTTCTGAAAAAATAAACCCTAGGGTCTTTTCGTGTAGCCGAACGTCAGCCTGCCGTAAACGGCGGGGCAGACGGTGTTGGCCTTGACCGTGGTGTCGGCTGCGGCCGCGCGCCAGTCTATCGTCAGTTTGCGTCCACGGAGCTCCCACGTGGCGGGCGGGGTGTCCGGGCATGCCGGCAACGGAAAGAGCCGCTCGTTGTAAGCAAGGGTCAAGATGTCTATCGCGCGCGTGCGGTTCTGCCGCCCAATCCAGCGGCTTGCCTCCGTCGCGCCCGCCCGGTCGTTCCTGCTCATCAGCAAACGGTAAACAAGCGCGGCGGTCGGCAAATCCATCCCCGGGCCGTAAAGGCCGGCGCGGCGGTAGTGCCGTAGGCATCGCTCAAACAAGGCCGAGTCGCCTTGCAGATGGAGCGCGTAGAGTCCGTATATACCCGTTTTAATCGGGTAGCGGTCAATGTTTTCAGCAAAGGTGTGCAGGTCGCGGTTCAAGGCGGCGGTATAGCGGTCGGCGGTCGGGCCATATACCAAGGCGGCGGTGTAAAGGTAACGCAGTCGGTCGGCGGTCGGCAGAACCGTGGCGGTGTCGGCGGCCCGTCTTCCGTAAGCGGTCTGTTCGAGGTAGGGCAACAGTGAGCGCCGCAACAGGCGTTGGATGTTTTGTTGGCCCGTGATATTGGCGGCCAGGGCTTCGGTTATGGCGAGGCTGACGGCCGAATCGGCCGGCCGGCCTCTGAAACGGCAGAAACCTTCGTCGTCCGTAAGGAAACGGTGCAGCCGGTTGTAGGCGGTGGGCGTCGGTTCGGATTTGCCGTGTAGCAAATAGGCTTTGAGGTAATGCAACAAGGTGTTCCACGCATCCGCCGTCGTGTCCAAGTCGATTTCTTCGCAAAACCATGTTATGCGCCGTGACGGCTCGGGCATCCAATAAAACGCGGTATCGTTGCCGGCGCTTTTGCGGAGGGCGGGGCCCAGGGCTTTCGGCAAGGTCAGCACGACTTGTTCGCCGGGTTGGATGGCAAACGGGATATGGATTTGCTGCCGGACGGGGCCGGCGGTTTTCGCCGCTGCGCGTTTCGCGCGGCTGGCCTTGGCCGACAGCCGCCGGAGTTCGCCTACATAGAGGATGTGCGGCAAACGCCAGGAGGGGGGTGTCAGATCGGAGGCCACACGGATATACGGTATGGGGTCGAGGTCAAAAAAGAATAAGCCCGGTGCCTGCCCGCTGGTGTCGGCCGCTTCCGCCCGCCGGCGTTCCGCCCGGGAAGGTCTGAACGGTCGCATCCATAGCTTCCAAAAGCCGGTGGCCGCCCTGGCCGACAGGCGGAAGCCCCCCGCGAATCCGCCCGAGCTGTCGGTTAATGCATACAACACAACGGGGTCGTCGTTCCCGGTAGGCGGCTGTTCCGGTGTAATGAGCATCGTTTTGCCCGCTACCGGAAACCTCTCGTCCGATTCGTCCCCGCGTCCCCACAGTATGCCTTTGAAACGGACGCTGTCGCCGGGGCTATAGACCGCCCGGTCCATGAAAAAATACACGCCCGCCACGGTGTCGTTTTCCCAAATGTCCGGATTCGCGGCCATCGCGCCGCCGAACCACGCGCCAATTGCCGGCAGAAACGCTAAGGCAAGGCTATATTTTCGGAAAACGGTCATCTTCGAGGAAAAAGTTTTGCAAAGTCTCATGCCGTTTGATGTCGACGGGATAAACGCTGAAAATCGATTCCATGTTTTCTATGAGCTCGGTCAGGGCTTTGAAATCGTAATGATCCACCTCGCCGCAGGCCAATAGGAAATAATCGCAGTCTTCGGTCGGGACGAGCGGGGTCGGGATTTTGTTTTCCAGCAGAAACAGGTTCAGCCTTTCCAACGGCAAGGTGTGCTGCAACAGGGCATAGGCGCCCAGATAGTCGTCGGTCCGGGTCAAATCCCATTGGGCGTCCCGGTTCAGGAAATAAGCCAGCCGGTGTACGGGCAACAAAGGGGCTTGGATGCCTAAGATATATACATTATCGAGGAAATCCAAATCGATATTCAGGGAGAATACTTTTTTTGTTTCGGGCATGGCACGAAAATTGATATATTTGGTGCAAAGTTAGTAAATTTGTAAATTTGCCCTATCTGAAAGCGTGATTTTTGAAAAATGAAAACATACATAAGGTTTTTTGCATCGATTTTGCTGAGTCTCGGCGTGGCATGGGGGAGTTTGTCGGAACCCGTTTCCGCGCAGGCTTACAGTAACTTTCCCTATGTCTCCGATTTCGGTACGGTGGG
>CAMWIS010000174.1 GCA_947174375.1 uncultured Bacteroidales bacterium | reverse complement strand
CCGGTTTTGGCCACGGCGTATATGCCGCCGGCGGCGTTTTGGGTGGCGGCGAGCCGTATGCTGAGGCCGGCGCCGGGGGGCGGTGACGGGCGGTCGGTGTTGCGGCTCTGTCGGGACGAGCATTACCAAAAGCAGACTTACCGCAACCGCGCCGTGATTCTGAACGCGCAGGGCGAGCAACGCCTTTCGGTGCCGGTGTCGTGTCCGCGCGGCCCTTACACCAAGGCGGAAGACGTGCGCATCTGTTACGACAAGGACTGGGCGCGCGACCATTGGCGCAGCCTCTGTACGGCCTATAACAATTCGCCGTACTTCCTCTATTATCAGGATGAATTGGAGGCGATTCTGATGCAGTCGCGCTACGAACGGCTGTGGGATTTGAACCTGCGGCTCATCGCGTTTTTCATCAATGCTTTCGGGCTGAATTGGACGGTGGTGGCCGTCAGCCGTCACGAGGCGCAGGGGGAGGCCGTGGCGTTTTCGGACAAGGCGCCGGCCCTATGGCAACGCTTTGCGCCGGCGGTGGCCCCCGAAGCCTATCAGAATACGTTTATGCAGGCCGTGCCTTGTCCGGCGCGGCTCAGCGCCTGCGACCTGCTGTGCAACTACGGCCCGCAGGCCGGGCAGCTGTTTGCATGAATGCGCGTAAAAACGTATATTCGCAATGTTTAATCCTTAAAACCATACAGACATGGAAGAACGTTTTGATTCAGTCAAACAAGCAGGGTCAAGCTCGCTTGAACCCGGTCGTGGCGAAAAAACGTGCCGTGAAACGGAACGTAAAGGCGTGGTAAGTATGCAGGGCAATGCGCTTACCTTATGCGGACCGGAAATCAAGGTAGGGGATACGGCGCCCGATTTCACCGTGCTCGATGCCAACCTGCAACCGGTCAAACTGAGTGATTTTAAAGGCAAGGTACGGATCATTTCCACGATACCGTCCATCGATACGGAAGTCTGCGCCCTTCAGACGCGGCGTTTCAACCAGGAAGCGGCGGGCTTGAAGGATGTGGAGATCCTGACGATTTCCTGCGACCTGCCGTTTGCGCTCGGCCGTTTCTGTGGCGCGGAAGGCATCGACAAAATCAAAACGCTGTCGGATCACAAGGAAACGGAATTCGGCCTCAAATACGGCTTCCTGATTAAGGAACTGCGTTTGTTGAACCGCGGTATCATCGTGATTGACCGCAACGACAAGGTGGTGCACGTGGAATATGTGGCGGAGAACACCGACCTGCCCAATTTCATTTCGGCCTGGGCGTCCGTCAAGGCGGCCTTGTAAGTCAATCGGAAGAATTCTATGCAGAATGACGATTTGAAAGCGGCCATCGAGGCGGCATACGCGGATCCGACGCTTTGCGGGCAGACCCTGTACCGGGAAGCGGTGGAGACGGCGGTGGCCGCCTTGGACGCCGGCCGTCTGCGCGTGGCCGAGCCGGTGGGCGATGCGGCGCATACGTGGCAGGTCAACGAATGGGCTAAGAAAGCCGTCTTGCTGTATTTCCGCATCCGGCAGATGCAGACGATGGAAGTGCCGCCCCTGGAGTTTTACGACAAGATACCGCTCAAAAAGCATTTCGAGGCGCAGGGCGTGCGCGTGGTGCCGCACGGGGTTGCGCGTTACGGGGCCTATCTGGCGCCCGGCGTGGTCATGATGCCGTCGTATGTCAACATCGGCGCGTATGTCGATGGCGGTACGCTCGTCGATACGTGGGCCACCGTCGGCTCGTGCGCGCAAATCGGCAAGCGCGTGCATCTGAGCGGCGGCGTGGGCATAGGCGGCGTGCTGGAGCCGGTCATGGCCAAGCCCGTCATCGTGGAGGACGACTGTTTCATCGGCTCGCGCGCCATCATCGTGGAGGGCGTGCACGTGGAGGCGGAGGCCGTTATCGGCGCCAACGTCTGCCTGACGCAGTCCACGAAAATCATCGACGTGAGCGGGGCCGAGCCCGTGGAATACCGGGGGCGTGTGCCGGCGCGGTCGGTGGTGATTCCGGGCACGGTGACCAAGCGGTTCCCGGCCGGCGAATACGGCGTGGCCTGTGCGTTGATTATCGGCCGCCGCAAAGAATCGACCGACAAGAAAACGACCTTGAACGATGTGTTGCGCGACTTTCAGGTTGCGGTATAAACCAAGAGCAATGAAAAATACACTTAGAACGATAGCGGGCGTCCTGTGGATGGGCGTCCTGATGGCGGTGACGCCGGTGTCGGCCCAGGTCTTGGCTTCGGGCGAACCCTCGGTGTCGGGTGCCATAGAACATCTGACCACGGCGGCTTTCCGCGAAAAAGTCTATGACTATACCGAATCGCCGCAGGAGTTCAAATACAAGGGCAAGCAGCCGGCCATTGTGGATTTCTATGCCGACTGGTGCGGGCCTTGCCGTATGTTGGGCCCCATTCTCGAAGACGTGGCCAAAACCTACAAGGGCAAAATCAAGGTCTATAAGGTCAATATCGACAAGGAACCCGAACTGGCGCAGGTCTTCGGCGTGCAGAGCATCCCGCTCATGCTGTTCCTGCCCGTGGGCAGCCAGCCGGCCGTACAGCCCGGGCTGTTGCAGAAAGCGCAGTTGACGCAGATTGTCGATGAATTTCTGCTGAAATAGGCCGGGGATTCAATTGTATATATAATCAAAAGGAAAGCCGCTCCGTTTGGAGCGGCTTTCCTTTTGAGGCCCGTCGGGTCACCCGTAAATCTTAGAAATTGTGACCCAAATATTCTTTCAACACCGAGACGTATTCGTTCAAGGCCTCGCGGCCCTGTTCCGTGATACGGCAGGTCGTGCGCGGCTTTTTGCCGACAATCTCCTTGCGCACTTCGATATAGCCCGCTTCGGCGAGCTTGTCTATCTGTACGCTCAGGTTGCCGGCCGTTGCGCCCGAC
>CAMWIS010000173.1 GCA_947174375.1 uncultured Bacteroidales bacterium | reverse complement strand
GCTCCGCGAGCGGACTCCAGCCGCATTTGTAATGCACCGGCTCCGTATGCGGCGCCGTACCGGGCTCCACGACCACGAGGTCGGCCCAGTAGCCCGGCCGCAGGAAGCCGCGCTCCGACACGGCGAACAGCCGCGCGGGCCGGTGGCACATACTGTCAACCACCTCCTCCACGCTGAACACGCCCGAGTGCGCCATCTCCAGCATGAGTTGCAGGCTGTGCTGCACGAGCGGGCCGCCCGACGGGCAGCTGAAATAAGGCCGCTGTTTCTCTTCCAACGCGTGGGGCGCGTGGTCGGTGGCCACGATGACGCGCCCTTGGCGCACCGCCTGGCGCAAGGCGTCGCGGTCGGCCTCCGTCTTGACGGCCGGATTCCATTTGATGAAGCCCTGTTTGCGGTCGTAGTCGCGGTCGGTGAACCACAGGTGGTGCACGCAGACTTCGCCCGTGATGCGGGCCTCTTCCAAGGGCGCGTCATCCAAGAGCGACAGCTCGCGCGCCGTGGAAAGGTGCAGGATGTGGAGCCGACCGCCGGCCCGGCGCGCGATGGCGGCGGCCCGCGCCGACGAACGGTAGCAGGCTTCCGCGCTCCGAATCAGCGGGTGCACCGAAAACGGCGGCTCTTCGCCGTATTGCGCCTTGACGGTGGCCGTATTGGCCGCCATGATTTCCTCGTCCTCGCAATGGGCCGCCACTAACGTCGGTGCGTGCCGCAACAGGTTCTCGATATAGCCGTCGCTGCGGACGAGCATATTGCCGGTGGATGAGCCGAGGAAAATCTTGATGCCGCATACCCGCGCGGGGTCGGTCTTCAACACCTCGTCAAGGTTGTCTTCGCTGCATCCCATATAAAACGAATAGTTGGCCAGCGAGCCTTCGGCGGCGCGGTCGTATTTCTCCTGCAACAGCGTCTGCGTCAGCGTCGGCGGCTTGGTGTTGGGCATCTCCATGTAAGAGGTTACGCCGCCGGCCACGGCCGCGCGGCTCTCGCTCCGGATGTCGCCCTTGTAGGTGAGCCCCGGCTCGCGGAAATGCACCTGGTCGTCGATAACGCCCGGCAGAATCCAACAGCCGCTTACGTCCACGCGCTCGGCCTTGGCGGTTACCCGCGCGGCCTCCTCCCCGTTCTCGAAAATGCCGGCGATACGGCCGTCCTTGACCCATACCGAAGCCTGCACGCGCCGGCCCTCGTTGACGACCGTGCCGCCCGTCAGCCAATATTCCATCCTATTCCTGTTTTAGAAAAACAACTTCTTGAACGTCGGCACCAAATCCAGCTTCTCCCAACCGAAGAAGCAAACTTTCTTCTTATACGCCTTGCCGTCGGCATCGTAGCAGGTCACGGCCTTTTCGTAGGTGTCGCGGCCGAAATGCCCGTAAGTGGCCGTCGGCTTGAAAATCGGGTTCTTCAGCCCGAAACGTTCCACAATCGCATAGGGCCGCAAGTCCACGGCCGCCAGGATTTTTTCAGCGATTTCGCCATCGCTCAGGGCGATATGCGACGTGCCGTAGGTATTGACGTACAGCCCCACGGGCTTGGCCACGCCGATGGCATAGGCCACCTGCACCAGCACCTCGTCGCAGACGCCCGCGCCCACGAGGTTCTTGGCCACGTGGCGCATCGCATAGGCCGCCGAACGGTCCACCTTGGACGAATCCTTGCCGGAGAACGCGCCGCCGCCGTGCGCCGCCCGTCCGCCGTAGGTATCCACGATAATCTTTCGGCCGGTCAGCCCCGTATCGCCGTGCGGGCCGCCGATGACGAACTTGCCCGTCGGGTTCACATACAATTTATATTTCTGATCAAAGAGTTTCTGAACCCGCTTCGGCAAGGTCTTCAACACACGCGGTATCAAGATGGTACGGATATCTTCGGTAATCCGCGCCAACATCTTCTTCTCGGTGTCGAACTCGTCGTGCTGCGTGGAAATCACAATCGTGTCGATGGCGTCGGGCTGGCCCGCGTCGTTGTAGTGCACCGTGACCTGGCTCTTGGCGTCGGGGCGCAGGTAGGTCATCTGCTTGCCCTCCTTGCGGATGCCCTCCAGCTCCTGCAACAGGATATGCGCCAACTCAATCGGCATCGGCATCAGGTTGTCCATTTCGCGACAGGCGTAGCCAAACATCAGCCCCTGGTCGCCCGCCCCCTGGTCTTCGGCCTTCTTGCGCTCCACGCCGCGGTTGATGTCGGGCGACTGGCTGTGGATGGCCGACAGCAGGCCGCAGGACGCCCCGTCAAAGCGGTATTCGCCCTTCGTGTAGCCGATGTCTAAAATCGTCTGCCGCGCGCACTCCTGAATATCGACGTAGGCCGTCGTCTTCACTTCGCCGGCGCAAACGACCAAACCCGTCGTGACGAGCGTTTCGCAGGCCACTTTCGCTTCCGGGTCGCGACGCAGAAATTCGTCCAATAAAGCATCCGAAATCAAATCCGCCACTTTATCGGGGTGACCCGACGAGACGGATTCCGAGGTGAATAAAAATCCCATAACACCAACTTTTTAAATTGTTTACAAAATAGTTTATGGGAAAGCAGGCTATTGCAATGAAAAAGCCAAAGATGTAGGTCAGAAAACCGCCATTCGGTCATCCACCGTTGAAACGGCTTCCGACTTCTCCAAACGGTTGCATTTTAGCTTTTTTTAATGTGGTTGCAAGCAGCCAAATCTTTCCACGTCGGTGCAAAGATACACCTTTCTTGAAAATTTTTCCGTTTTTTACAAAATATTTTGCGGTTTCAAAAAAAAATTCTACCTTTGCATCCTCTTTTCAGCCGATAGGTCCTTGCGGCCTCGGATGATAAAAAGAGAAAGGTCCGGTAGTTCAGTTGGTTAGAATACATGCCTGTCACGCATGGGGTCGCGAGTTCGAGTCTCGTCCGGACCGCCAACAAA
>CAMWIS010000172.1 GCA_947174375.1 uncultured Bacteroidales bacterium | reverse complement strand
TGCAAAGTTACGCTTTTTACAGCAATAATAATCTCAACTTTATTTTGTACTTTTGTACATTAAAATCAATCCTCTATGTTTTCTCAGCTCGCCTACATCACGTGGACCGTCAACCCGACGGCTTTCACCGTATTCGGTTTGGAAATCCGTTGGTACGGCGTTTTGTTCGCCTTGACGATAGCCATCGGCTACCTGATTCTTTCCAAGATGTTCCACAAGGAGAACCAACCCGAAACCCTGATAGACACGATGTTGTGGTATGTCGTGCTGGCCGTGGTCGTCGGGGCGCGACTGGGGCACTGCCTGTTTTACGAACCCGCCTACTACCTGACGGCCGACCATTGGATTGAAATCCTCTATATCCGCGACGGCGGTCTGGCGAGCCACGGCGCGGCCATCGCGATTCTCATCGCCGTCTATCTCGTGGCGCGGAAATACAAGCTCGCATACTGGTATCTGTTGGACCGGCTGGTGATTGTCGTGGCCTTGGGCGGCCTGTTCATCCGCACGGGCAACCTGATGAATTCGGAGATTTACGGCCATGCGACGACGCTGCCCTGGGGCTTCCTGTTCCTGCGCAACGGCGAGGTCATGCCCAAGCACCCGACGCAGATTTACGAAGCGCTGTCGTATTTCCTGCTGTTCCTCGGGCTGCTGGCCTATTATATCAAGAAAGACGGCAAGCCCAAAGAGGGCGTCCTGTTCTCCTGCTTCCTCATCGTCTGCTTCGGGATGCGCTTCCTCATTGAATTCGTGAAAGAGAACCAGGAGTTGTGGGAAGACGACTACGTGCTGAATATGGGACAGATGCTGAGCCTGCCGTTCATCGCGACCGGCATCGTGTTGCTGTGGCTGTCGCTCAGCGGCAAGTTACCTCACCGCAAGGCCGTTTCCGCGCCCAAGGCTTCCAAAGACGTCCAATAACCTTCGAACGATTTGCCGACGACGGCGGGCTCCGCTATCGCTATCGGCTGCACGACGGCCCACATCGAAAAGGCTAAGGCCATACGGTGGTCGCCGTAGGTCTGTACAACGGTTTCCGGTTTTATTTCGGGCCGACCAGACGCGATAACCAGCGTATCGTCGTCCGGGGTTTCCGCTTTGACCCGCAGGCGGCCCAACTCCGTGACGACGGCGGCCACGCGGTCGGTTTCCTTATACTTTAGGTTGCGGATGCCCGTAAAGCGGGCTTCGACGCCCGAGGCGGCGCAGACGACGGCCATCGTCTGCAACAGGTCGGGATGGTGCGTGAAGTCCAAGGCCACACGCTTAGGACAACGCGGGGCACGGCGTTCGATATGCAGGCCGTCCGCCGAAAAGCGGCTCTCTATGCCCCAGGCTTCAAACCATTCGGCGGCGATGCGGTCGCCCTGGCAGCTGTCTTGCCGAAAACCCGGCAGATGCAACGCGCCGCCGGCGCTCAACGCCAACAGGCCGTAGAAATACGAGGCCGAACTCCAGTCAGGCTCCACACTGGCCGGCAAGGCGGCCGTCGGCAGCCCGCAGACCTCAAACGCGGCAGCCTCCGCATCGCCCACCGCCACGCCGGCGGCGCGCAACAGTTGGGCCGTCATGCGGATATAGGGTTGCGATACCGTCCTTTCGCCCGTCATCCGCAGCCGCACGCCCCCCGGCACGCGGCAACCCGCCAGCATCAGGGCCGAGACGTACTGACTGCTCAGCGAGGCGTCGATGGCCCAATCCTTCGTCTTGACGGAAGCGGGCTCGATACCGCGTATCGACAGCGGCGGGTAACCGGCCTCCCCCGCATAGCGGATGTCGGCGCCCACGGCTTGCAGGGCTTCCACCAGCGGGGCGATCGGGCGGCGGCGCATACGCGGGCTGCCGTCCAATAGCCACTCGCCGGGCTCGAACGCCAACAGCGCGGTCAGGAACCGCAGGACGGTGCCCGCGTTGGCGCAGTCCAAACGGACTGCGCCGGTGTTGTCCGCGCCGGTAGCGCGGACAACACGCTGCGCCGCCACCTCGTCCAACAGCCGGCGCATCCGCACCGTATCGTCGGCCGTAGCCATATTGTCGGGATGGTAATCGTGAAGCCGCCCGCCGAGATAGGCCAATACCAACAGGCGGTTGCCGAGGCTCTTGGAGCCCGGAATAGCGACCTTGCCCGCCAACGACGGCGACTTAAAACGAATAGACAGCGTCTCCATGTTCCAGAATCTCCATCGCCGCAGCGGGCGGCATACTGAAATCGTAATCGCCCCGGCCGGGTGCCGACAGCACGACCGGACGGATGGCGCCGGCCGCATTCTTCTTGTCTTGCCGCAGATAACCGGCCAAAGCCTGCAGGTCGGCCGCGCCGTAGTCCGGCCGCCCGTAGTGCGCGGTCAGCATATCGCGGGTTTGGCGGAACAGGGCCGCGTCGAAACCGCATTGCATGACCGAAAGGTAGAGTTCATAGACCATGCCCCAGGCCACGGCGCGGCCGTGCGGCACCGCTTGTCCCTTGGCCATGCACAACGACTCGAACGCATGGCCGAACGTATGGCCGAAATTGAGCAGCCGCCGCGGCCCCGCCTCGGCGAAGTCGCGCGCCACCACGTCCCGTTTGTCCCGCACGGCCGTCACGATGGCATCCAGCGGCAAACGTCCGGCATCGAACAAGCCCTCGGCGGCCTCAGGCCGGAACCCGGGCTGGAACAGCAATTGCATCTTCAGGATTTCCGCCACGCCCGACGCATATTCTTCGGCCGGCAGCGTCCGCAGAAAGCGCGGGTCTATGAAGACGGCCTCAGGCCGCGCGAAAACGCCGGCCATATTCTTGACCTCGCCGACATCGACGCCGGTTTTGCCGCCCACCGAGGCGTCCACCATCGCCAACAGCGAGGTCGGCACCTGGATGAACGGGATACCGCGCTTGTAAGTGGCCGCCATAAAGCCGCCCATATCGCCGACCACGCCGCCGCCCACGTTCAATAC
>CAMWIS010000171.1 GCA_947174375.1 uncultured Bacteroidales bacterium | reverse complement strand
GTCCAAAACCGTCTGCGCGTCCATACGGACTTGGAGTTTGAAGTGCGCTTCGAGGGCGCGGACTACAACGCCACGCAGGCTAAGAAACGGCGTTACCATTCCGAGGGCTTCCGGGTATCGGAACGCGCGGGCGTCAATGCGGCGGCCATGCGGTTGGAAACGCGGGCTTCCAAAGCCAACAAGGTGGATGAACAGCCGTTGCGTTATGCCATCGTGGCCGACCCCAGGTTTAAGGAAGCCTTACAGGAATTTATCGCGTGGAAACGTCAGCAGGGTTACGATGTGGTGGAAGCCTATACGTCCGACAATGGCGTTGGCTATACGTCAACGGCCATACGGAACTATCTCAGGCAGATGTATCTGAATGCTTCGGAAGCCAACCCGGCCCCCACTTACGTTTTGTTGGTGGGCGACACCAAAGAGATTCCGCCTTTCGATAGCCGTGAAAATTATTACAACAACCATATCACCGACCTCTATTTCGTCGAATATACGGGCGACAAGCTACCGGATGCCTATATCGGCCGTTTTTCCGCTTCCACGGTGGAAGACCTCTTGCCGCAGCTTCACAAAACGATGTATATGTCGCGTCTGAACGAGGCCGCGGCCGATTTCGTCGATACGACCTTGTTGGTGGCCGGAAACGATGCCGCGCATAACTTGTCGCACCTAAATCCGGCTCTGCGTTATATCCAGGCGTATGCCGCCGCGGAAGAAGGCGTTGCGGCCCTTCTCTATCCGGCGCCGACATCGTCCACCGGTGCGATGGAAGACGAAATCGTCGCGCGTATTTCGGCCGGGGCGGGCGTCATTTTCTATACGGGGCACGGCTTGGAATACGAATGGTGCGAACCCAAAATCTCCAACACCGTTTTGCGGAACAAGATTTTCAACAAGGATAAATATCCGATGATGGTCGGGAACTGTTGCCTTTCAGGTGCTTTCGACTATCGGCCCGAACCCTGTTTCGGCGAGCAGTTGTTGCGTAGCGAAGACAAGGGGGCCGTCGTGTATATCGGGGCCACGAACAGTTCCTATTTCGATGAGGATTTCTACTGGGTCGTGGGCTTGACCGACATCGATCCGAAAGCGCAGAAAGTATATACTTATGAAAATACGGGTATCGGTGCGGCCGACTGTTTCTACCATACGCACGGCGAACCATTCTCAGAGTGGGCCGTTACGGCTTCCGATATCATTTACCGGGGCAATATGGCCGTGGAAGGTTCCGGCAGCGATATGAACAACTATTATTGGGAAATCTATGAGCTTTTCGGCGACCCGTCCTATCGGCCGTATAAGAAAAAACCGGGCCCGACGCCCATTGAATGTGCGGGCGAGATTGTCGTTGGCACCGCTTGGCTGAGCGTGCAGACGGCCCCTTATGCGCAACTGTCGCTTAACGGGACGGACAATACGCCCTTGGCTGTGGTTTCGGCCGATGCCGAAGGCCTTGCCGACATCCCGACGCTGAATGTGGCGACGGGTGACTACCACCTGTATGCCGGGGCGCCCGATTATACCGATAACGAAATCGCCATCAAGGCCACGATGCCGTCCGGCAAGTTCGTGTTTGCCGAAACGCTGCAGGTTTATGACGGTAACGAGGCGGTGACGGAGGGTATGTATGGCAAACGTTATGGTGTGTCATTGGAGATTAAGAACATAGGCACGGAAGCGGTCAACGGCATCCGTGTGCATCTGCGTTCGGACGACCCGTATTTCATGGCGGGCGAAGATTATGTATATGCTAAGAAAAGCGAGCCGGGAGAAGCCATTTCGTTGGATAAGCAGATATTTTTCAGCATTTCCCCCGACATCCCAAACCACCATTTGGTGCGTTACTATGTGGACTTGACGCCCGACAATGCGTCTAAGCCCATGACCCGTCTGTTCCGGATGCCGGTGGCTGCGTCGGAACTTCAACTTGTGGCCATGGCGATTGACGATTCCGCGTCGGCCAATCCCAACGGCGTGTTGGACGGCGGCGAAACGGTCAAGGTGACGTTGAGCCTGTATAACGCCGGCGCTACGGCGGCGCGCGACATCAAAACCACGTTCGAATCGGAAAGAGCCTATCTGATACTGCCGGAAGGCCCCGCCGACTGGGGCACGATTGCGGCCGGCGAAACCGTGACGCGGGAATTCCAATTGGGCGCCGGGGTGGATAGGGCCTACTATGATGTATATACTGTTGTCTGCAAAATGAATGCCGACGGGCGTGTTCAAGACGCGGAGGTTACGTCTTATATCGCACCGGTTGTGGAAACGTTTGAATCCGGCGATTTCAGTTTTGTGGAATGGGACAAGGCCTCCGATTGGGTTATTTCGGATTCCGCCGCCCATGGCGGAAAGTATTGTGCGGCCAGCGCGCGTATCAACGACCGCGACACAAGCCGTCTGCGGATTAAGGTCAACGTACTGCTGGACGATGAGGTCAGCTTTTACTACCGGACTTCTACCGAAGGCATGACGGCTTCGGTGGGCGATTTCCTGATATTCTTGATAGACGGTCAGATGATGGGCCGTTGGAACCGGGAAAATCCGTGGACGTATGTTGCCTATCCGGTATCGGCCGGCACGCATACGTTGGAATGGCTGTATGTGAAAGACGCGAGCGAGGCGGACGGTGCCGACCGCGTATGGATAGACGATGTACGTCTGCCGATAGGTAGCCACGAGGCGATACGTGTGGGAATTCCGACGTGTCCCGGCCTTTTCATCGAAGCGTTTTCGCTCGATGTAGTGGGGGTTCCCACATCCGATTTGCGCTTGCATTTCTTGGTTGAGAAAGAAAGACACGGTCAATTATATATACTTGACGTGTCGGGTAAAAAGGTTCGTACGTTGGCGAATGACCTGCATCTTGTTTACGGCGATTATGATTACACGTTCCCCGTGGCCGGTCTCAAACCGGGGCTTTACGTCTGCGTGTTTGAAGGCGCGGACGGTCGCACGGCGGTCAAATTCATCAAACGATAAAAAAGGAGGACAACGATATGTTCGACAAGAAAACCTACATGGCGCGTCGCGCGCAGTTGAAAAAAG
>CAMWIS010000170.1 GCA_947174375.1 uncultured Bacteroidales bacterium | reverse complement strand
CACAGTCTTAGCCCCACACCGGGGAGGCGTGTCCAGCGGCCCACAAACCATTTATGGGCACCGCTACTGGGGCAGGTCGGTATGCCCAACTGCCACGGTTTAGCAGCGTTCACGGAAGTCGCGACGGTATCGTTGACAGCGCTACTCGGATAGATTTCGAACAAACCGAAGTCAAAGCCGTAGCAGTAGTCCGTTACCCAGCCCGAGCTCGTTTTCAAAGCCTCGCCGGCTGCCGTAGCGAAACTACCGACCACGAGTTCGAAGTTATTCGTGGCTTCGTAGAACTTGAATTGGTAAACCCATTCATCACCGTCCAAAAGAAGGATGTGGTGCTGTGTCGTCAGCACATGGTTGCCCTCCGAACCTTCAATCAAATAATAGGCCGGCGTCTGATCGTTTATATTCTTAACCTTACCGGCACCGCTAACCTTTTGCACGGTGGGATTTCCATAGGTGGATTTGTAGGGAACATGCAACTCGGCGAAGATACAGTTCCCGGCATAACTATTACTTCCCGGTGCACTGGTAAGGGTCAGACGCGTGGGCTCGGGGCTGAAATAGGCACCGCCCAAGGCGCTGACCACAAAGTACCGCATCGTGCGTCCGCTGATTTTAAAGTCGAAGCCCAACGGGAAGCAGTTGAAGACCGCCGTGGAACTCGCGGAGGCACTTACCGTGTTCTTTGTAGATTTGGGCGTTGTGCCGCCCGCCGCCGTGGCTTCGAAGAAATAGTTCCACAAGTCCGTGCCGTTGGCCAAGTCTGTACCGAGCGCCACGGCATTCGAGTTGGTGCTGATATCGACGAACGTACCCGCGTGCGACGTTATCTTGTAAGATGCCGCCGACATAGTGGCGGGAACTGCAGGAGGATTCGCCGCCTGTGCTCGGGTGAAAATGGTGGCTCCCAACAGGGCGACAACCATGCCCAATGAAATCAATAGCTTCTTCATTGTACTGAAATTTAATTGATTATTGTTGTTTTTTATCTATGCGCTTTTTTTGCGTAAAAGCCGATTGGGTTTGTAAAATACGTTAAAATTTGCTAAAGGCCTCTAATTTAGTTTCTTCGCTCGTTTTTTGGTTTGGGAAAGGAAAGTTACGGAAAATTTCCTCCGGAGAACTCGAAATATATATAACGTTTTATAACGGCCAAAATCACAAAAGGTAACTTTTGTGATTTGTAATTTGATTTTCAGATTTATATGCTGTTCAAAAATTTTTGTTCCTAAACCGGCGACCGGGGGGGCAAAACCCGGTTTTTCTTTTTCGGGAAATTCCTCGTATCTTTGTAGCCTCTATTTATAATAAAGTACGCGGATTTAAACGACGAACCTATGGAAAAGCAAGGATATAGACGGGGTGCGGGCGCTTTTATGGCGTTGTGCCTCTGTGTGTTGGGCTTGTGCTGCGGCCGGGCGGCGGCGGAGGAGGCCGAGCCCGGAACCCCGCCCGAGGCGCCGGCCGTCACCATTTACACGCATCTGACGGAGGCCGAACCCATTACGATGAACGAGCTCTATGCCTACCGCTTGGAGGCCGGCGCCCGCGTCAATGACGAAAACGATAGCATTGTCGCTATGTCGTTGTTTATCAATGATGTGCTGACCGAGGCGCATTTCGACACGCTGTCGGCCACGTTGCGGGCGTGGTACACGCCCGAGGCTTTCGGCCAAACGGTCAACCTGCGCTTCGAGGCGCGTTCCGCCAACGGACTGACGGCCGCGTTGGAACGGCAACTGAAAGTGGAACAACGCGATACCGCCGGCCCTGACCGCACCGTGCGCACGATGGATTCGGTGCTGATTAACTTCCCCGAGCCGGGGCAGATCAACGGCGGCGTCTATGTGCTGCCGCAATACGTTGGTCATTATCAGAGTATTATCGCCCATTTGGATATTTCTTGCCCCACCTTGGTGGCGGGCCGCAAACCCGACTGCGACGACTGGGACCGCGTGGGCTGGGTGGAGGTGCAGACGCCCGACGGCCAGTGGCGCGAAATCATCCGCTACATCACGTCCTACCGTAAGCCTTGCAGCCACACCATCGACGTTACCGAGTTCGCCTCCTACCTGCAAGGCGAGGTGCCCATACGGATGTACATCGAAACCTGGGGCACCGGCGGTTGGGAAGTGACGCTCGACTTTGAATACGTCAGCGGGCCGGCGCAGTTCCTCTATTCGGAACCCGTGCCGCTTTGGAACGGCATCTTCCCGTTCGGCGACCCGGCACGCCTGCAACCCCTGGATACGCTTACGGCCCCTATCCCCGCGGAGGCGGCGGGGCTGAGCCTGCGCATCGTCAACACGGGCCACGGCTGGGGGCGCAACAACACGGGCAACGCGGCCGAGTTCTACAAGGCCACGCACAAGGTGCTGGTCAACGATACGGCCATTTCGCAACTGCTGTGGGCGCAGTGTTACCCCAACCCCGACGGCTGTCAGCCGCAACACGGCACTTGGGGCGATGACCGCGCGGGCTGGTGTCCGGGCGTCATTGCGCCGGGCTACCACTACAACCTGACGGGGCGGATACCCGACGGACAGGTCAAGCTGTCTTACGTGTTCGACGAAAGCTATATGGATCTCTGCCACCCCAACAACCCGCGTTGCGATACGGTGCCCGACTGCGATTGCAGCGACACCTACAACCCCATGTATTACATTGCGTCCTACCTCGTGTATTGGTTCAACCAAATGTATGAGGGTGACTTTCCGCCGGGCGGCCGGGCGTGGGTTTTCGATACCGTGCAGGAGGTGGATACGTTCGCCATTGAGAAATACCGCGTGGAACGCAACCTGACGTTGCAGGCGTGGCCGAATCCCACCGCCGATGAGTTCCACGTTAGCGTGGAACGCGAAATAGGCGCGGGCATCGTGCAGGTGGCCGACGCGCGGGGTAAAGTGTATATACAACGCCGCTTCGCCTCCTCCGATGATTTGGCGCAACGGCCTTTCTCGTTGGCGGGCTTGCCGGCCGGCGCCTATGTGGTGCGGCTGTTGGCCTCCGATTGGTATATGGGCGCGACGGTGGTCGTAAAACAGTAACACGCTTATGATTGCAGTGATTGTAGCGATGGCGCGCAACGGGGCCATCGGCAAGG
>CAMWIS010000169.1 GCA_947174375.1 uncultured Bacteroidales bacterium | reverse complement strand
GGTGGGCAACGTATCCACCGGCGGCGGGAGGGTATCGGTCGGCGGCTCGGGTTCCACCACGGCCGGCAACGTGTCCGTCACCGGCGGGTCGGGTTCCGGCTCAGGCGCGCCGCCGCCCAAGCGCATGTCCGCTACGCCGAACTTCGTCGCCCGCGAAGCCGTGCTGTAATAGGCATAGAAGCCCGTATAGAGCAGGCGGCGGCGCAGGCTGTCCGGCACAAAGTCCGCCCAGTCCAAGGCCAAGGCCCCGCCCTCCGCTTGCCAACGGAGGCTGTCGGGCGGCCGCACCAAGGCGGCCACCTCCCCCGCCCCGTCATCGTCCGTACCCGCCACGCGCCACCGCAATTCATACGTCGCCCCGCTGCTTTTCTTATAGACGGTCTCGCCCGACCACAGCAACGTCTGCTCCGTTCCCCGCTGCCGGTACAGCCGCCAGCGGTTCTCGCTCCCCTTCTCGCCCATTTGGAAATACAGCGCCTGCACGGCCGAATCCGCCCACAGCGTATCGCCGCCCGCCCAACCGCTCAGCCATATATAATAGCGGAAATAGTTGGTGGACGAGGGGTTGAAACCGGTCCAAAACCGCCCCTGCCAACACAGGCCGTCCCGTTCGGCCTGCGCCCAAAACGCGGCCTGGCCGACGGAATCGAAAGGCTGCGCCGGGTCGCCCCATACGGGCCGCATCAGATACAAGGCGGCCTTGGACTCCGTCCCGTCGGTTCGCGCCATCCCGTCCTCCCAAACGAAGGCCGACGTCCGCCCCGTCCAATCCGACCAGCCGTTTTCAAAATCCGCCGCCCAATACACGGGCTGCTGCGCCTGCACAGCCGCCATGCCGCCCAAGCCGCTCAGGTTACACCATCCCCAAAGGGCGTACCGCCACAGTCGGCGGCTTCTTCCTGCTTTTTTCATCATTTTTCACTACATTTGCGCTTCGTTACCGATGGGTTCGGTGCCAATACCGGCCCACCGGCCCGAAAGCCGTTTTATAATATACGTTTGAGGGTCGGAAACAGATGAAAAAAAGTTTGAAAATGTCTGAAAAACTGAAGATAGCCGTTGTGGGCGCCACGGGTTTGGTGGGCTCCAAAATGTTGCAGGTCATGGAAGAATACGGCTTGACCAATATCGAACTATTGCCGGCGGCCTCGGCCAAATCGGTGGGCAAGGAAGTGCGGTTCGCGGCGCAGAACCACCGCGTGATGTCGGTGGAAGACGCCATCGCGGCGCATCCCCACTACGCCATCTTCTCGGCCGGCGGCTCCACCTCGCTGACCTATGCGCCCCGCTTTGCCGAAGTGGGCTGCACCGTGGTCGATAACTCCTCGGCCTGGCGTATGGATCCGAACGTGCCGCTCGTCGTGCCCGAAATCAATATGGATGCCGTCAAGCCCGAACACCGCATTATCGCCAACCCCAACTGCTCCACGATTCAGATGGTCATGGCGTTGGCGCCCATCCACAAGGCCTACGGCATCAAACGCTTGGTCATTTCCACCTATCAGTCGGTCAGCGGTTCCGGCATCAAGGCCCTGCGGCAGCTCGAAAGCGAGGAACGCGGCGAGGAAGGCGAAAAGGCCTATCCGTACCCGATTCACCGCAACCTGTTCCCGCACGGCGGCGACTTCCAGAACGACGGCTATACGACCGAAGAAACCAAACTGTTGAACGAAACGCGCAAGATTCTGTCCGACCCCAACATAGGCGTCACGGCGACCGTCGTGCGCGTGCCGGTTTCCGGCGGCCATTCCGAAGCCGTCAACGTGGAGACGCGGCAACCGTTCGAACTCGCCGACATACGGACGCTGTTGGAACAGATGCCGGGCGTGCGCCTCGTGGACGATCCGGCGCGTCTGCTCTACCCCATGCCGCTCTTCGCCTACGATAAGAACGAAGTGTTCGTGGGCCGCATCCGCCGTGACGAAAGCATCGAAAACGGGCTGAACCTTTGGATTGTGGCCGACAATATCCGCAAGGGCGCGGCCACCAACGCCGTGCAAATCGTCTTGCAACTGATTGCGCAACGCGCCTGAGACGACATCCCCCCTAAAAAAAGTATGACGCTTCCGCACAAAAATTTTAGGCTTCCATTTGGTTTATAAAATAAACTACTTTATCTTTGCGGCATACAAAGCCGGGAAGTGCGCACGAAAGGCTATTATAAAACATTATTTTACTAATAGTTAAATTTAAAAGTCATGCAAAACGAAACGTTCAACGAACAGGACAGTCTCAGGGTCATTACCGAAATGATTCACAAGACCAAAAACGAAGTCATCAAAAAAGACTTCAACGCATTCCTGTTTTACGGCTATGCCGTCCTCTTCACATCCGCCGTCACCTATATTACAATATATTTGACCGGAAATCCAAATTTCATGATGCTTTGGGGTATCATGTTCCTACCCTATTTCGCAACGCTCATCCAAACCTTTTTGGGTAAAAAGAAAAGGTCGGGGGTCGTGACCTATCTGCAAGAGATGATGGATAAAGTTTGGAAAATCATCGCCAGTATGTTCGGACTTACCTTGCTGTCGCTCATAGGATGGTCGCTATACTTCGGCCGCCTCGATTTCTCACTTATGGTTCCTCTCACCATTATCTATGCCGGCATCGGCACCTCGATTACCGGTATGCTCATCAAGGAAGACTGGCTCACCTATCCGCCGCTGATTGGACTGGTCATTGCAACCTATATGTTTTTTGACGGTCAGTACGACAATAGCTGGAACCTGTTGATAGGCGCGGCGTTCCTGCTGTTTATGATCATTCCGGCGCATATCTGCCGCATTAACAGAAAGTAATCATGAAAGACCTGAATCCTTTGCTGCATTCGCAACTGCGGCTGGCCATCATTTCACTGCTGTTGTCGGTGGAAGATGCGGATTTCAAATATCTAAAGGAAAAGTCGGGTGCCACGGCAGGCAACCTGTGCGTGCAGATAGACAAGCTCTCCGAAGCGGGCTATATCGAGGTGCTCTAGTAAATTGTCGGCAAGAAGCCGCGCACGTCCTGCCGCATCACGGAGCAAGGCCGCGAAGCTTTGAACGAGTATGTCTCGGTGTTGAAAGAATATCTGAGACAACAGTTCTGATACGCCATATCCAGAGACTGTCG
>CAMWIS010000168.1 GCA_947174375.1 uncultured Bacteroidales bacterium | reverse complement strand
GGTCAAGGGCAATTTCCGGCTCAAGGGCGTCAAGACCACGAACCCCGTGGCCGTGGGCGACCACGTGCGCTTCGAGTGGGACGCCGAGCGGCAGGCGGGCTGGATAACGGCCGTGGAAGAACGCAAGAACGTGTTGATACGCAAGTCGGTCAACCTGTCCAAGCGCACGCACATCATCGCGGCCAACATCGACCGCGCGTTCTGCGTCGTGAGCCTGCGCGAGCCCTACACGCCGCCCGGCTTCATCGACCGGTTTACGGTGGCCTGCGAGGCCTATCACCTGCCGTGCGCCATCATATTTAATAAGGTAGATCTGTACGACGGGGCGGCCAAGGCCGATTTGGCCGAACGTATCGCCGTCTATGAGAAAATCGGCTACCCCTGCTTCACCACGTCGGCGGCCACGGGCGAGGGCATAGAAACGCTTAAAGCGGCCATGCAGGGCCGTGTGTGCCTGTTTTCGGGCAATTCGGGCGTGGGCAAATCGGCCTTGGCCAATGCGGTGGAGCCGGGGCTCAACCTGCGCGAAGGCCGCATTTCGGACGCCCACCTCAAGGGAATGCACACCACCACGTTCGCGCGGATGTACCGGCTCTCCATCGGTGCGTTTCTCGTCGATACGCCGGGCATCAAGGAGTTAGGCATGGTAAACCTGAACACCGAGGAAGTGTCGCGCTATTTCCCCGAAATGCGCGCATTGTCAGACCGTTGCCGCTTCAACAACTGCACGCACGAGCACGAGCCCGGCTGCGCGGTCAAAGAAGCCGTGGCGCAAGGGGAGGTGGCCCCCGTCCGTTACAAGAATTATCTCAACATCCTGCACGGCGATGAGGTGGAAGAACCCGGCCTGTTGCAGAACAAGCAAGAAGGGAGGAAGTAATCATGATCATGCAGTTCAACAAAAAGACATTGATAGGCCTTGTTATGGCCATCGCGGTCTTGGGCTTCGTGTTCCACTATCTGTCAAGCCTTTTGATATATACCATTGTGGCCTTCGTCATCTCCATGCTCGGCCGGCCGCTCGTACAGTGGCTCAACCGGCGGTTCAGGATACCGTTCGCGCTGGGCGCCGTCATCGCGCTGGCGGTCATCCTCACGTTCATCGTGGGCGTGGGCTGGCTCGTGTTCCCGATGTTTATCCAGCAGGGGCAGTCGTTGGTCATGATGGACTACGGCCAGCTGACGAGCGACACCTCCACGGGCTTCCGTCAGTTGACGGCCTGGCTCGCCGACAAGGGCATCCATATCTCCGAAGCGGAAGTCAAGGCCTACATCCTGTCGGGCGTCCAGCAGTTGGTGCAGATGATCAGCATCAAGGACATCATCGCCAATACGGCCGGCTTCCTGACCTCGTTCGGCATGGGGCTGTTCTGCGTCGTGTTCATCGCCTTTTTCTTCCTTAAAGACGAAAAGCTGTTCAAGAACATGTTGTTCCTGTTCATCCCCGACCGCTACACGGGTCGCGCCGAAAACGTGCTGCACTCCTCCGAAAAGCTGCTCACGCGCTATTTCGTCGGCCTGAGCATCGAGGTCGTCTGCATGATGCTGTTCCTCTCGCTCGGCCTGTGGGCGCTGGGCATCAACCATGCCGCGCTCTACGGCTGCATAGGCGGCGTGCTGAACATCATCCCGTACCTCGGGCCCGTCATCGGGGCGGTGCTGGCCACGGCCTTCGCCATCATCAACGACCTGGAGGTGGGCTTCACGATGGATTTGGTCTGGATTATCGTCAAGGTGCTGGGGGTCTTCGTGGGCGCCAACCTGATTGACAACTTCGTGTTGCAGCCGCTCATTTACGCCAACAGCGTCAAGTCGCATCCGCTGGAGATTTTCTTCGTCATCATCATTGCGGGCACGCTGACGGGGCCCGGCGGCATGATTGTGGCCATCCCGCTCTATACGGTGCTGCGCGTCATCGCCAAGGAGTTCTTCAAGGGCAATAAGTTCGTGGACCGTTTAACGAGGAGGATGGTGTGATGACGGATACGACAGACATGGCGGCCTTGCACCGCCCGGCGGAGGCCGAACGGTCGGTGGCCGCGCATTGCTCCATACGGCGTTGGGCCACGGGCGACCGGCCGCGCGAGAAGATGCTGACCGGACATCCCGGCGTATTGACCGACTCCGAGCTGTTGGCCATCCTTATCGGCTCCGGCTCGGCCCGCGTGTCGGCCGTGGAACTCTCGCGTCAGATGCTTTCGGCCTTCGGCGGCAACCTGCACCTGATGGCCGACCGTTCGGCCAAGGAGTTGTGCGGACGCTTCAAGGGCATCGGCGAGGCCAAGGCCGCCAGCATCTTGGCCGCCTTGGAATTGGGCCGGCGGATGCAGGAGTGCCCGTTGCCCGTCCGCCCCAAAATCGTCACCAGCCGCGACGCCTTCCTGCTCGTGCGCACCGATTTGGTGCGGCGACCCTACGAGATGTTCGAGGTGCTGTTCCTGACGCGCGGCAACCACCTGATACGCAAGGTGATGATTAGCGAGGGCGGCCGCGACAAAATCCTGGTCGATCCCAAGAAGATCTTTAAAATCGCCATCGACGAGCAGGCTTCGGCCCTGGTGGTGTGTCACAACCATCCGTCCGGGCAACTCAAGCCCAGCATGGCCGACATGAACATCACGCGGCAGATGGTGGCCGGCGCCAAGTTGCTGGACATCGACATCCTCGACCACCTCATTGTGGGCGTCAGCGACGAGGCCTACTTCAGCTTCTCCGACGAGGGCTGCCTGAAGTGCTGATTTTGCGGCACAGCGGGCCCTGCCGTCCTATCTGCTTGCCCTTCTGTCCATTTCTCCGTCCATCTTCTGTACCACGCTCACCTCGCACGAACTTTCCGCCGCGGCCAACGCACTTTGCGTGCGGCACCGCTGCTACGCCTCCACGTACGCTGCGCTCCCTAAGTGCGGCTACGCAGCGTGCCTTCCGCGTTTGGCCTACGCGCTACGTCGTCCGCCTCTCACGAATCCCGCCGTCCCGTCCCGTCCAAAAGTATGCCCCGCAGTGGATGTCTTCCGTTGGGTCTTCCGAAAAAAATTTTTGAAAAAAAATGAGGGTAAAAACGGGGGTCGAAAACCATGCCAAAAAACTCAAAAAAATTAAATTCAAAAAATACGATTTCTATGTGCAAAAACA
>CAMWIS010000167.1 GCA_947174375.1 uncultured Bacteroidales bacterium | reverse complement strand
ACGACGGCGACCTATACGGTGGGCGAGGCGACCCCTGTGCCGGCCCCGACGCTCCCGGCTTCCGCTGCGGTGCCGATGGAAACGAAAATAGACGTGGTTAAGCCCTCTGTGGCGGACAACTTTTCTTATGCGGTTTTGTATGTCTTGAATGACGAAGACTTTGATTTCACCCAATACGATTACTTTGATGACGACCTATGTAGTGGTGATTGTGCCGTTGTACCTCACGATATGGTATATGGCAGCACCCCTATCGTCATTACGGAAACGACGACGGTTAAGGTCATCACGGTAAGGTATAAGGTATTTGATGGCAAGATTGCCGGTTGGTCCGAGCCGGTTACGGCCACTTATTCGGTTGTGGCCCCGACGCCCGCGGCGCCCGCGTTCAACCCCGACGGCGGCACGGTGGCGCCCGGTCAGAAAATCAAGCTGACCCAGGCGGCCGGCGAAGACATCTACTATTGCCTCAATGGCAGCGCATCGCTTTTCGACCTTAAAACGGCGGACGAATTGGGCGCGGCCGAAGACGGCGGCGAGTTGATTCTGTATAGCGATGGCTTCAAGCTGGAGGAAAGCGCCACGGTTTTGGCCGCGGCGGTAGCGTACAACGACGCGGGTTACCTCTCGTGGTCTGAAGTCATTTCCAAAGCGTTTACGGTAGAGGGCGAACCGCTGACCGTGGCCATTCCGGTCATCACGCCGGGCAACGACGCCCAGGTACATATCGGCGACCTGGTGACGATTACGTGCGCCACCGACGGGGCGGAGATTTACTACACCACCGACGGCACGTCTCCGTTTGAGGAAGACAAGGACGGTTATCCCGTAGCGGTCAAGACCGGCGCAAAGAAATACACGGCGCCTTTCGCGCTGACGGAAGCGATGCTGATTAAGCAGGGTCAGGTTTATGCCTTGAAGATTAGCGCCGTGGCCGCGATGGATGACATGATTTCGGAAAACGGCGCTTCGGCGGGCTATAATGTATATCCCAACGCGCCGGAGTTTACGCCCACGGCCGGCATCATGGGCAAGGGCGAAAAAGTGACGCTGAAGAGCGTGCCTGCCTTCGCCAAGATTTACTATACCACCGACGGCAAAACGCCTACGGAAGAGGAGGCCACCGAATACACGGCGCCCATCGAAATCAACGAAGCCGTGACCATCAAGGCCATCGCGGTGTTGGGTCAGTATGAAACGCCCGCCGAAGCGGCCTATACGATAGGCATAGGCGGTAAATTGGAATTGGAACCGGCGCGGGGTTACGTCAAACCGGGTCAGGAACTCGACTGCACGGTGCCCCGGGCGGTTTTGGAAGAATACGGACAGGTGTTCGTACTGTATGTGGAAAACGATGCCGACGCGGTGCTGGAAAGCGATGTTGAAACGCTGATGAAGATTGCCGATACTAAACCGGGTCTTCAGGGCGATGCCCGTGCCGCGGCCGATGTCGATGTGCCCTACAAATTGGCGGTGGTTGTATATGACGAAGCCAAAAAAGAGACGGAATGGGTTAGACCGATCGTCATTTCGGAAGACGCGTCCGACGAAGTCAAGTTCCGTGCGCGTATGGCCGTTGTGGTGACGGGCGAAGACGACGGGGAAGCGACGACGCTGATATATTCCAGAGAGCTCACGACCACCTATTATACGGTCGTGCCCGCGCCGGTATTCGAGCCGGGACACGGCCTTGTGACGGCGGGTCAGGAACTCGGCTGCACGGTGCCCGAAACCTACGACTGGGAACAGGGCAACGGCGTGGCGGTTTTGATATATATAGAAAACAACGATGACTTCAAGCTGGACGAAGTGCCGGCCAAAGAAATCGCCGAACAGTTGTTCCAAGACACCGACGTGGATCCGGATCAACCCGCCGGCCCGGCCCCGGCTTACAAGCTGGCGGTATGCACGCAGGATTTCGATGACGACGCGCCGGTATATGAATGGCAGATGCCGGTGGTCATCCCCGACGATGCCGACGGCACCGTCAGCCTCCGCGCCCGTCTGGTGATGCTGACCCAAAACCATGAAGCCGAATTTGAAGCCGCGTTCTCAAGCGAAGTCAAGGCCTCTTACTACACGGCCCTGCCGGCCCCGCGCTTCGTGGATGCCGGTGAGGTGCTCCAAAGCGACGCCTTGAACGTGGAATTCCCCGCCGCCATCGATTTTGCCTACTATTTGGATCAGGCCTTTATCCTCTACGTTGAAAACAACGCGGAAGCGGTGTTGGCCTACAACGGCACGATGGGCGAACTCCAAGCCTTGGCGCAGGGCGGCAGCCCCGCCACGCCGGATGACCCCGAAGAAGAGGAAGGCGGCCTCCAGGCCCTTTCCGCCAAAGCCGGTCTTCCTTATAAGGTAGCGGTTTACGATGCCGAATATGCGTCGTGGAATCCGGCCGTTTACCTGACCACGATGGGGGCGGTCAATGTACGCGCCCGCTTGGCGGTAGGCACCGGCTGGGACGGCTCGCTGATTTATTCCGATGAGTTTACGGCCGCCTACACGGTTAAGGAACGTCCGCGCAACAACAAGCCCGCCTTTACGGTGGATGGCAAGGAAGTGGCCGGCGCCACGGCCGCGGTCAAGAAAGGCGCCGCCATCGGCTTCAAGAGCGGCTACGAAGGCAACGACGACTATATCGTATGCTATGTTGTCAACGGCAAGGACGAAGATTTCGCCAACGCCACGATGGCCGAAATGACGATGGGCACCTCGCCGGTCAAGATGTTCGACCCGGACTTCACCAAACTCACCGTCCAAGAGGCGCAGACCATCAAGGCGGCCACGGTTCAGGAACTGGCCAGCGGCGACCTCTGGTGGTCGGACATCGTAACGGTGGCCTTTACGATTTTGCCCGACCCCGTTGCCAAGCCCACGTTCAGCGTTGAGGCCGGCGAAGTGGCAAAAGGCACGGCGGTGGAGATTGCCTGCGAAACCGAAGGCGCTACCATTTACTATACGGTGGATGGCAGCGAACCCACGGAAAAGAGCACCGAATATAAGGAAGCCATCGTCATCAACGCGGCCATGACCCTCAAGGCCATCGCCGTCAAGGGTGAAGGCAAGTCGGAAGTGGCCACGGCCGCCTATACGGTCAAGACGGCCAACGAAGACCTCGAGCTGGCGGGCGTTAGCGTCTATCCCAACCCGAGCAACG
>CAMWIS010000166.1 GCA_947174375.1 uncultured Bacteroidales bacterium | reverse complement strand
GACGCCGGACAAGCCTCGGTCGGAAACGGCCGGGGCTTTGTTTTTTTACGGCAAATTGCCGAAAAAATCGTACCTTTGTGGGCTTTTCAAGCGAATTAAACTTATAAAACAATGATAAAGAGGATTTTGTTAACGGGTTCGTTCGGGCAGATAGGCTCCGACCTGACCTGCGCTTTGCGTAAGATTTACGGCGGCGAGAACGTCATCGCCACCGACCTTTCGACCAAGGTAACCGATAAAATCAAGAACGGCGGCCCGTTCGAGCAGCTGGATGTGCTGGACGGCAAGAAATTGGCCGAACTCATTGACAAGTATCAGGTGGACGGCATCTTCCACTTGGCGGCCATCCTCTCGGCCGTGGGCGAGAAGAACCCGGCCCTGGCTTGGAACATCAATATGCAGGGCACGATCAACGTCTATAACGTGGCCAAGGAAAAAGGCATCAAGCGTATTTTTACGCCCAGCTCCATGGCGGCTTTCGGCCCCACGACGCCTTTCGACATGACGCCGCAGGACACCGTGCTCCAACCCAACACGATGTACGGCATCACGAAAGTGGCGGGCGAATTGCTCGGCAAATACTATATCGAGAAATACGGCATGGATATCCGTGGCGTGCGTTATCCGGGCATCATCTCCAACGAGACGCTGCCGGGCGGCGGCACCACCGACTATGCGGTTCAGATTTACTACGACGCCATCAAATACGGCAAATACACGTGCTTCCTCAAAGAAGATTCGATGTTGCCGATGATGTATATGCCCGACTGCCTCAACGCGACCATCGGTCTGTTCCAGGCCGACAAGAGCCGCCTGAAGCACAACACCGATTTCAATATCGCGGGCTTCAGCGTTACGCCGGCCGAAGTGGCGGCGTCCATCAAGAAATACATTCCCGGCTTTGAAATCGAATATGCGCCCGACTTCCGTCAGGCCATTGCCGATTCCTGGCCCAACTCCATCGACGACAGCTGCGCGCGCGCCGAATGGGATTGGAAGCCGTCGTTCGACCTGGATGCCACCACGCGCGATATGCTGGCGGTATTGGGCGAAAAGCACAAGCAGGGCTTGTTTTAAAATCGGAGCGGCCATCTTATGCGGATAGCGGCTTTGGTATCGGGGGGCGTAGATTCGTCGGTGGTGGTTCACCGCCTGAAAGAAGCGGGCTACGACCCCTTTATTTTTTATATCCGGATCGGGATGCAGGGCGAGGACGGCTTTATCGACTGTCCTTCGGAGGAAGACATCGAAATAACGTCCTATATCGCCAAGAAATACGGCTGCAAGTTCGAGGTGGTGCCCTTGCACGAGGAGTACTGGGACAGCGTGGTGCGCTACACCATCGACACGGTCAAGCGGGGGCAGACGCCCAACCCCGACATGATGTGCAACAAGCTCATCAAGTTCGGCGTGTTCGAACAACGCTACGGCAAGGATTTCGACCGCATCGCCACGGGGCATTACGCCACCACCACCCGGGTGGATGGCCGTTGCTACCTCTCCACGGCGGCCGACCATGTCAAGGATCAGACCTATTTTCTCGGGCAGATTGACTACGCGCAGGTGTCCAAGCTCATGTTCCCCATCGGCGGGATGCAGAAGCGGGAGGTGCGGGCCATGGCCGAGGAAGCGCATCTGCCCAGCGCCACGCGCAAAGACAGCCAGGGCATCTGCTTCTTGGGTAAAATCAACTACAACGATTTTATCCGCCGTTATTTGGGCGAGAAGCCGGGCAAAATCGTGGAGAAGGAGACGGGGCGCGTGCTGGGCGAGCACAAGGGCTTTTGGTTCCACACGATAGGCCAGCGCAAGGGCTTGGGTCTGAGCGGCGGGCCGTGGTATGTCATCGAGAAGGATTTGGAACGGAACGTGCTGTACGTTTCGTGCGGCTACGACACGCAGGCGCAATACGGCACGGAAGTGCGGCTGCGCGGTTTTAGATATATATCCGACGGGCTGCCGCAGGGCATGAACCTGCCCCAAGAGGTGTGGTTCAAGATACGGCATACGCCGGAGTTCACGCGCGCGCGGCTGAGCCGTAGCGGCGAGGGGGACGACGCCGTTTGGACGTTGCAGTCCGAGCGGCCCATCCAGGGCATCGCGTCGGGGCAGTTCGGCGTGTTGTACGTCGATTCGCCCTATACGTCCGAACCGGCGGCCGACGAGTCGAAACTGTGCCTCGGAAGCGGCATCATTATATAATGTAGGGATCATGGCGAAGCGGAAAATAGACTTCACGTTACGGGACTACTGGAATCAGGACAGCCTGCTGGTGTATAAGGAGGCGGTGTCGCGCTATCCGTATTGCGCGCCGGCGCGTGTAAGCTTTCTGCTGAACCTCAAGGCTTTGGATGACCCCGATTACGAACGGGAGCTGTCGTTCACGGCCCTCGCCGTGCCGGACAGACAGCGCTTGCAGGAGGAGGTACGCGCCGCGGAAGAGGCGGCGGCCGTCGCGCGCGAGCGCGGGGAACGGCGGATGCGGCAGGCCACGGCCCGGTGGGTGGCCGCGAGCGCGACGACGGCCGCGCTGGGACGCCTTATGAGCGCGCACGCCACCGCCCCCGCTGCGGAGGCGGATGGAACGGCCCCCGCCGAGGGGGGTATTGGCGGCCCGATGGACCGGGAAGTCGATTTCAGGGCGGTGGCGGCGAACGAGCCGGTGCCCGCCGTGGCGGCTTCGACATCGGATACGGAGGCTGCGTCGCCGGCTGCGGTGGAAACGACGCCCGCCGCCGGGGCTATCGCAGACCTGGCGGATGAGCCGGCCCGTTCGCGGTCGGCGCGGCGGAACGCGCGCCGACTGGCGCGCCAATGGGCGATGGAGCACGGGGCTTCGGCCGCGGCGGCAGAAACGGCGGCGGTAGCGCCCGCCGAACCCGAGCCGGAAGAAGATTCCGCCGTATTTCAAACGATTTCCATGCAGTGGGCGGCGACGCCCGACCCCGAGCCTGCGCCCGCGCCCAAGCCGGCCTCCGAAGCCGCGCCGAAGCCCGAGCCGGCCCGACGCCGTCCGGAGGTGTTCAACCCGTGGGCCGAGGTGTTTACCGCCAAGCATACGATTTCCGATTGGTTGCAGGCCGAGGCGGAAGCGCCCGCTTCGACGTCCGCCGAACCGGCGGCGACGGCGGACACGGTCAGCCCCCGTCGGGTCACGCCGAAAACGGCCAAACCG
>CAMWIS010000165.1 GCA_947174375.1 uncultured Bacteroidales bacterium | reverse complement strand
CGTTGATGGCGATGGCTTCCTTGTATTCGGTGCTCTTTTCCGTGGGAACGCTGCCATCTACCGTATAATAAACGGTGGCGCCTTCGGTGGTGCACGCAATCTCTACCTTCGTACCTTTTTCCACTTCGCCCGCCGCCGGGTTGAACGTCGGCTTGGCAACCGTTTCTTCACCGGCAATCCAATATTCCGCCGTTACCGTATCGGAATACAACGAGCCGTCAACGGCATAAGCCTTTATGACCATGGCTTCGTTGATGATGATACCGGCATTGGGATTGTACCAACGGCCGTTATACTCATCGTCCGGATCCGTACCGTCCGTGGTATAACGGATAGACGCATTGCCCGCTTCTATCGTTACCTTCGTACCTGCCTGTACCGCACCCGGCGTAGGCGTGAATACGGGGCTGGACACTTTGACCATATATTTGGCCTTTACAATCTCCGACATCTCGTCATCCAGGAAGGCCGCCGCGCTGATGGTTTTTTCGGACGTAATCTTAATAGGATTCTTATAAACCGGGCTACTGGCGCTTACCGTTCCCATAACGCTGTAACGGATGACCGCATCGCCTACGGCGGTGATTGCAACCGTTGTACCCGACTCCACGATGCTATCCTTAACGCTGAATTCCGGTTTGATAGGTACTACGCGATATTCGGCTTCCGCCACGAGCGACGTTTCTTCGCCCGAAACGGCTATCGCCTTGACGGTGGTTTTCCGTTCAAGTTTGATGGGCGCGGTATATTTGGTGCTTGTGGCCGTGGGTTCGGTGCCATCGGTCGTATAAAGGATTTCCGCGCCATCGGCCGCCGTGAGCGTCAGTTCGCTGTTCTGCATAACCCTACCGTCCTCCAAGACACCGGCCTCCAAGGAAAATTCGGGGGCTCTGAGGAAGACATAGGCCGCTTCGTTTACCAACGATTGTTCGCCGTCCAGAATCGCAATCGCCTTAATCGTCATCGGCCGGTCAACCGTTATGGCCGCCGTGTATTCGTTACTTGCAGACGTGGGTTCGGTGCCATCGGTCGTATAATATATCGTGGCGCCGGTCGTCTCGCACGACAGCGTTACCGTCGAATTACGTTCCACTAAACCGGAAGCGCTGAACGTCGGCATAGCCACCAGCGTATAAACGGCTTCCGTCACTTTGGAGCAAAGTCCGTATTTTACGGTAACGGCCTTGAGCGTCGTTTTGGTCGTAATCGAAAGCGGCGCGGTATATTGGGCGCTTGTGGCCGTGGGCTCAGTGCCATCGATCGTATAACGGATTTCCGCATCCTTTTCCGCCGTGCTCAACGTTACGGCCGTATTCTTGGCTACGGTGCCGGCCGCCGGCGAGAACGTCGGGGCATCCAGTTCCACGATATCCCATGCTTCGTTTATACCGGCAAACATCCCGTTGCCGCCGGAGAATCCCAAGGTCAGCAGCACCGTCTCGACCTCCGTCTCGGCCAACACGCTTACGGTAAATTCCCACGTGATTTCGGCGGCACGATAAGGCAAAGAAATAGACGCATAACCCTCGTCCGCTATTACCGGTTTCAATATATCCGTCCAAGCCTCATCGCCTTTCTTGCGGAATTTAAAGTCCGACAAAGCTTCATATCCGTCCATCTGGAAGCCCATGGCCAGATAATTGTTCACGTAGTCGTTCGGCTGCATCGTCATTTCGAACGCAAAGGTTTCGCCTTTTAACAACGCCGTACGCTTGGGTACGACCGTCATAACCGCAGGCCGCTTGATATGGACCGTCACTTGCCCCACTTTCGACTGATCGTCGCCAACAACCGCTATCGCCTTGATGGTTACGTCCTGGCCATAGTCAAAACCTTGGTCCAAGGAAATGGGGTTCTCTTCATTGAATTTCGTACTGGCTTTTGTAGGCTCGGTGCCGTCCGTCGTATAATAGAGGTCTCCATTGCCGTTAATATATACAAGTGCCCCGTATTCCACATTGGCACCGTTTTGTATAGCGGAACCATATTGCCCCGTAAAGGTCGGCGCCGCCACTTTGGGGAACGTATAAGCCGCCGGAACGACCTCCGACTGCAACTTGTTATCGGAATCCTCTTCGTCATATTTGCGGAACGCTACCGCCTTGACCGTACCGGGTGCCGTCATCGTCACACCGTTCGTATATAAGGTATAACTGGTCTCATCCGCCAAATCGACGGTCTTGTCCTCTTCCCCTTCTTCAACCACCACATAGGCAATCTGCGCCCCCACGGTGGCCGTCGTGATTTCTACAACCGTTTTCGGCTCTATTTCGCCGGCGACCGGATTGAATACCGGTGCGGCAACCGTTGTCGGTTTCGCGCTCTCGTCTATCGTAAAGGCGATGGAGGCCGTCGCCAACGGCTCGTCCGTCGTTGACCAAGTGCCAAAAGAAGTGACAGGTCGCGTCGTGAACGTAACCGTAGGTGCCGTCGAAGCGCCTTCTTTCAATTTGAGCGTCAGACGGTAATACACGGTACGGACGCCGTTTGAAACCAACAACAGACGTTTGTCTTTGATTCGATTATCGTCATTGTCCGTGCTATTGGGGATGGCCGGGGCGACACCCGAGGTGAATTGGCGCATTTCGGCCTCGGAATAGGCCTCCCATTTGTCCGCGGTCGGTTTCGCATCCCCTTCAACAACCTGATATTCCAATTTCAGGACATCGTCCGCCTGCCGCCCGCCGATGACAAAACCGACGAGGCCTGTCTCATGGGTATATTCCTGCGGGTCCATCGTGCAGGAGAAAACGGCCTGCCCGGCGGCGGCTACCGTAATGTCTTGGGCGCTGAGCGTCAACTTCGGAATGTCCGTGTTCTCGCCCTCCACGGTATAGGTGGCCTTGGCGACCGATGATTTTTGGCTAACCTGATACGACCTATTCACGTCTATCACCCGCGCGGAGATGGTTTTCGTTTCGTTGATGGTAATGGGATCTTCGTAAGTAAATATGGTTTCTTCATCAACGTCCCTTATCGAGGTTATATCCAAAAGAGATTCTTCCCCGAAAGTATAGATGATGTATCTCTGAAACAATGGATCCCCGTCTTCATCCTCCTCCGGATCCCCATTCGTATGGCTGATGGTGATTTTCGCGCCAGCCTCCACTTTACCGCTTCCGGGCGTGAACGTCGGGGTTACCAGCTGTCCGGATGCCGTTCCCATACCCAGGAGCAGCATCATGCTCAATAGAGCCCATGTCAACTTTTTCATAATTG
>CAMWIS010000164.1 GCA_947174375.1 uncultured Bacteroidales bacterium | reverse complement strand
CTTACGTCTTCTGCTTCTCTTTCTTGGCGGCGGGGAACAGGATGTTGTTCAGGATGAGGCGGTAGCCCGGCGAGTTGGGATAGAGGTTCAGGTCGGTGGGCGGGTCGCCTACGTAATGCTGATAGTCTTCGGGGTCGTGGCCGCCCAGGAATGTCCACGTGCCCTTGCCGTAGGTGCCGTGTATATAGCGCACTTCGTTCAGGGAGGCGTTTTCGCCCAACACCAACACGTTGGGTTTCAACAGCGACTTGCGGAAGGCGGTGCTCTGCCCCATGAAGCCGTGTATGAGCCGCTCGTGGTTCTGGCACAGCATCGTCGGCACCCAGTCCCATTTGGCCGAAAAGTCGAACAGCGTGAAAAAGTCGTTCTCTTCCTTGATATGGCCGGGGCGCGACTCGGTGACGTCTATGTCCGATATCTCGTAGCGGTAAGGGTCGGTCTCGATACGGAAGCCCGTGAACGCGAACGTCTTGCCGTAGTCTAACCGCTGCTGGGCGTCGGGCGTCATCGGGTCGCCGTCGAACGGCTCGGCGCAGATGTCAAGGCCCTCGGCGGCCATGGCCACATCGTAGCTGTCCGGCGCGGAACACATCGCGAACAGGAAGCCGCCGCCCATCACGAAATCGCGTATCTTGTGCGCCACGGCCAGTTTGAGTTCGGAAGCCTTGGTAAAGCCGTAGTTCCGCGCCCGCGCCAAGGTCTCGGCCACGTCCTGCCTGTACCACGCTTCGTTGCGGTAGCGCGCCCAGAACTTGCCGAACTGCCCCGTAAAGTCCTCGTGGTGCAGGTGCAGCCAGTCGTACATCGGCAAGATGCCCGACATCACCTCGTCGTCATACACCACGTCGTAGGGAATCTCGGCATAGGTCAGCGCCATCGTCACGGCGTCGTCCCAAGGACGTTTGTTCTTGGGCGAATAGACGGCTATGCGCGGCGCCTTCTGCAACGGCACCTCGTCCATATTCACGTCGGCAGAGGCGATTTCGGCACGCAAGGCCTGCACCTGCCCGTCCGACAGCACGGCCGCGCTCACGTCGCGCAAACGGCACTCCTGCGCTATCTCCGCGCTATAGGGTAAAAGGAACGCGCCGCCCCGATAATTGAGCAGCCAACTGATTTCGCCGCCGTTCTGCAACACCCAGTAGGCCACGCCGTAGGCCTTGAGGTGGTTGGCCTGCGCCTGGTCCATGGGCACGAACAACTGCGCGGCGCGGAGCGGCATCAGGGCCGAAAGCCCGCACAGAAGGACACACCGCAGCGTGCGCCAAACCGATGGTTTAAAACGGCACGTCGCCATCCATCCCTTCGCTTGGAAAGTCGTTCGGTGCACCGGGCGGCATATCGTTCATTTTGGACGGCATCGTGATGACCGTGCCGGACGCCCCGTCGAAGCCGCCCATGCCGCCGTCGAAGCCCGTATTGCCGGGGATGTTGCCGAAGCCGCCCATGCCGTCGCCCACGAAACCGCCCGCAAAGCCGTCGGCCGACGGGTCGTCGTTCTCGAACTTGGCGTAGTCCTTGACCCAGCGCAGGCGCACCTGCCCCGTGCTGCCGCTACGGTGCTTCTCGATGAGGATGAACGCCTTGCCCACCGTGGATTCGTGGGAGTCGGGGTCTTCCAAGATCTTGTAATATTCAGGACGGTAGATGAACATGACCATATCGGCGTCCTGCTCGATGGCGCCCGATTCCCGCAAGTCGGACAACTGCGGCTTCTTGTCGCCGCCGCGCGTCTCCACCTGACGGCTCAACTGCGAGAGCGCCATAATCGGGATGCGCAACTCCTTGGCCAAGCCTTTGAGCTGCCGCGAGATCTGGCTGATTTCCTGCTCGCGGTTGCCCTTGTATTCCGACCCGCCGCGCATGAGCTGCAGGTAGTCGATCATGACCATGCCGATGTTGTGCTGCATCTTCAAACGGCGGCACTTGGCGCGCAGTTCGAACATGGTCAGCGCGGGCGTCTCGTCGATGAACAGCGGCGCGCCGGCCAGGCTGTCCACCTTGGTATGCAGCTGGCTCCATTCGGTTTCGGTCAGGTTGCCTTTCTTGAGTTTCTCGCCCTTGACCAGCGCCTCGCTCGAAATCAGACGGCTCACGACTTCGATGGCCGACATTTCCAACGAGAAGAACGCCACGGGCTGTTTGAACTCGACGGCGATGTTGCGCGCCATCGTGAGCGCGAAGGCTGTCTTACCCATACCGGGACGCGCGGCCACAATCAACAGGTTGCCTTTCTGCCAGCCGTTGGTCATGCGGTCCAATTCCACGAAGCCCGACGGCACGCCGCTCATCTTGTCCTCCAACTTGGCCACTTCCTCCACTTCCTGGATGGCCTGCTTGACGAGCGTCTGCATATCGATGTAGTCGCTGCGGAAGTTGTCCTCGCTGATGTTCAACAGCTGACCTTCGGCCGTGTCCAGCAATTCCAACACGTCAGTCGTATCTTCGTAGGCGTCTTTGACGATGCCGCCGCCGATACGGATCAACTCGCGCTGTATATATTTCTGCTGGATAATTTTGACGTGTGCCTCGGCGTGCGCGCCCGAAGACACGCGGTTGGTCAGGCTCGAAATGTAGTAGGCGCCGCCCACCACCTCCAATTCGCCCTTGGCCTTGAGCGCCTGCGCCACCGTAAGGATATCGACGGGCTGGGAACTCGAAAACAGCTCCGTGATGACCTGATAGATTTTCTGATGTTCCGGTTTATAGAAATATTTGGCCTTCAACGTGTCGATGACTTCCGTCAACACGTTGGCATCCAACATCAACGCACCCAAAACGGCTTGTTCCACCTCCACGGCCTGGGGCGGCAGTTTGCCTTCCTCCAGCATCACGCCCGAGGCCGTCTGCGCCACCGTCAGACGTCCGGCCGTGGTCTGCGGCCGCCGGCCCTTTCTTACAATCTCTTCTTCCGCCATAACGCTCTCTTTATTTCAATGCTAAGGCCTGTAAATACGGCTGGCCCAATTTCCGGTTGATGGCCTCCTTGAGTTCGCCCACCCGGTATTGCAATTCGGTCCGCGCCGCCGCACGGTTCATCTCGATATACAGCACCCTGTCTTTAAGCCATATCCGTGACACGGCCGCATTCATCTCCGGTTCCACCAACTGCCGGAACGCATCCCGGGCCTTGAACGCCATGAACTTGTCCGTCCAGCCGTAGGCCCGCGCCAACCGCATCAGCAATTCATCCGCCCGATAAGTGTTCCCTCGCATAAT
>CAMWIS010000163.1 GCA_947174375.1 uncultured Bacteroidales bacterium | reverse complement strand
CTGTTCAGAAGACTCAATGGACGCTAAACGACGCATGATATACGGAGGCTTCCGGCGGATGGGCATGGCCTGTCTGCTCGGAGGCCTTTTGTTTTCCTGCCACCGGCCGGGGGCGGGTACGGGCGGCACGGTGGCGGTCCGCGTGGAGGATGCGATCCTCTATAAGGAGGACATCGAGGCGCGGATTCCCAAGGGCACGTTGTCGCAAGACAGTGCGCATATCGCCGAAAAAATCATCAACGACTGGACGTTGCAACAGGTCATGCTCAAGAAGGCGAAAGAAAATGCGGTTTCCGCCGCGGCTTTCGAAAAGCAGATAGAGGAGTATAAGAATTCGTTGATTTTGTACGACTATCAAAACCGCGTGCTGAGCCAACGCTTGGATACGGTCGTGAGTGCGGAAGAGATTGCGGCTTACTACCAACAGAATATGTCGCAGTTCTATTTGAAGAGCAATATCGTGCGCGTCCGTTTCGTCAAGCTCCGCAAAGACCACCGCTTGGCCGACAAAATCAAGAAAGCGGTGTTTACGGCCGCGTTGAGCGATGAAGATATGTTGCAGTTGGCCAAATGGTGCCGGCAGGCGGCGGACAACTATTATCTGGAAGAGGATCAGTGGCTTTACTTCAACGATTTGTTGCGGGAAGTGCCGATTCAGACCTATAACCAAGAGGATTTCCTCAAAAACAACCGGAATATCGAAATCAGCGCGGGCGATGCCGTCTATTATGTGCGGATTGTCGATTTCAAGGTGCGGGACATGGTGTCGCCGCTCAATTTCGAGACCGAGCGGATTCGGCAGATTCTGTTGAACCACCGGCGGCAGGTGTTCTTGCAGACGATGCAGCAGGATTTGATGCGGGAGGCCGAAGAAAATCATTGGATTAAATACGAGTGAGGATGAAACGGATAGCGGGTATCGTTTTGGGGACACTGTTCGGTTGCGGCCTCGCTTGGGCCGGCGTTCCGGAGCCCGATACGGCGGTTGTGGCGGTGGCGGTCGATACGGTCGTGGAACCGGTGCCGGACACGGATACCGTCGTTTTACCGCAGACGGAAACACCGTCCGCCGGTACGTTGGGTAAGCGCGACAACACGCCGCAACGCTTGGTCATAGACCAAATCGTGGCCGTGGTCGGCACCAAGATGGTCAAGCTGTCGGACGTAGAGAAAACCGTGGAGAGCATCCGCATGGGCGGCACCATCGTCAACGATGAAGTGCGTTGCAATGCTTTGGAAACGATGCTGATAAGCAACCTGTACGCCTTGCAGGCCGACGAGGACAGCATCGCCATCGGCGAGAATCAGATAGAGGGCGAGTTGGAAGCGCGTCTGGCCTATTTCATCGAGCAAATCGGTTCGCGCGAGAAATTGGAGGAATTTTACGGCAAAACCATCGTACAGATTAAGGAAGAATACCGCGAAATGGTCAAGAGCGCCCTTATCGCGCGTACGATGGAGAACAAGATTACCGAGGACATCCGCGTGACGCCCACCGAAGTCAAGCGTTTCTACAACCTGTTGCCGAAAGACAGCATCCCGTTGGTGTCCATGCAATACGAGCTGTCGTTGATCGTCAAGAAGCCGAAGGTAAGCGCCGAGGAGAAGCAAATCGCGAAAGCCCGTGTGGAAGCCTTGCGCGAACGCATCGAAAAGGGCGAGAGCTTCGCCTCCATGGCGGCCTTGTATTCGGAAGACCCCGGTTCGCGCCGCAGGGGCGGGGATTTGGGCTTCGGCGCGCGCGGCGAGTGGGCGTCCGAATTCGAATCGTTTGCGTTCAGCCTGCCTGAAAACGAACTTTCGCCGGTCTTTGAAACCCAGTTCGGCTTCCATATCCTGGAGGTATTGGAGAAGAAAGGTGAATTGGTGCGCGTGCGGCATATCCTCATACAGCCCAAACCGTCGGTCGAAGACCAGGTGCGGGCGCGCGCCGAATTGGATTCCGTATCCCGTTTGGTCAAGAACGGCGACTTGACGTTTGAAGAAGCCGTCAAACTGTTCTCCGACGAGGCCGGCCGTCAGGGCGACGGGGTCTATCTGAGTCCGTTTACGGGCAAGCCGAGTTACAGCTCCGAAGAAATCGAGCCGATGATTTTCATGTCGGTGGAGCGTCTGGCCGAGGGCGAGGTTTCCCTGGCGGTGCCGTATCAGGACGAGTCGGGCAACGAAGCCTACCGTATCTTCTATGTGCGCCGTAAGATACCGGCCCACCGCGCCAATCTGGAAGACGACTACGACCGTATCTACGAAATGGCCATGGAAAAGGCCCGGCGCGACAAGATGGACAGTTGGCTCAAGGAGAAAATCGCCAATACCTACGTGCGGCTCATCGGCCGTTATGCCAAGTGCAATTTCCGTTATAACTGGCAATTATAGTGTTATGCAGACTTATCGGGACGATGCGGAAGCGGTGGTCGCGCTGTCGGAGACCTACCGCCGGTTGAAACAGGAAATCGGGCGGCGGATCATCGGGCAGGAGACCGTGGTGGAACGCTTGCTCATGGCCGTGTTCAGCCGTGGCCATGCGTTGCTCGTCGGGGTGCCGGGTTTGGCCAAGACGCTGTTGGTGCAGACGGTGGCCGACGTGTTGGATTTGAGTTTCAAGCGCATCCAGTTTACGCCCGACCTCATGCCGTCCGACATCACGGGTTCCGAAATCTTGGATTCGGATAGGCGCTACCGTTTTGTCAAAGGGCCGTTGTTCGCCCATTTGGTGCTGGCCGACGAAATCAACCGCACGCCGCCCAAGACGCAGGCCGCGCTTCTGGAAGCCATGCAGGAAAAGGCCGTGACCGTGGCCGGCGAACGTTACGCGCTCGACGAGCCGTTTTTCGTTTTCGCAACGCAGAACCCGATAGAGCAGGAGGGAACCTATCCGTTGCCGGAAGCCCAGTTGGACCGTTTCATGATGGAAATCACGCTCGACTATCCGCAGTTGGACGAAGAAGTGCGCATCGTCAAGGCCACCACGGGCGCGGACGGCACCCCCTTGCAGCCCTTGCTCTCTGCCGAAGAAATTCTTTATTTCCAGCAGTTAATCCGGCGCATCCCCGTGCCGGATTCGCTCTATACGTATGCCGTACAGCTGGTGGCCAAGACGCGGCCATCGGATCCGTCCGCGCCGGCGGCCGTGCGCGACTACATCGCCTACGGGGCAGGGCCGCGCGCATCCCAATATCTGATTATCGGCGCCAAATGCCATGCCGCGCTCAACGGCCGCTTTTCGCCCGATAAGACGGACGTGCAGGCCGTGGCCGAACCCATTTTGCGGCACCGCGTCGTGCGGAACTACCGCGCCGAGGCCGAGGGCGTGCGCATCGAG
>CAMWIS010000162.1 GCA_947174375.1 uncultured Bacteroidales bacterium | reverse complement strand
GGATTAAACGACGATTTACGATTATGGCGGAAGAACAACCGAAAATCATTTTCTCGATGGTGGGGGTCGGCAAGATTTACCCCCCGTCGAAACAGGTACTTAAAGATATTTATCTCTCGTTTTTCTACGGGGCTAAAATCGGCATCATCGGTTTGAACGGCTCGGGTAAGTCTTCGCTGTTGAAGATTATCGCGGGCTTGGACAAGTCGTATCAGGGCGAGGTGGCGTTTTCGCCGGGCTACTCGGTGGGCTATCTGGCGCAGGAGCCGGAACTGGATCCGCAGAAAACCGTCCGGGAAATCGTGGAGGAAGGCGTACAGGAGACCGTCGATCTGCTGAAAGAATACGAGGCCATCAACGCCAAATTCGCCGAGGAAATGAGCGACGACGAGATGAACAAGCTGATTGAACGGCAGGGCGAGGTGATGGAGAAACTCGAACAGCTCGACGCCTGGGACTTGGACGCCAAGCTGGAACGCGCCATGGACGCGCTCAACTGTCCGGCGCCCGAAACGCCCGTGAACGTGCTCTCCGGCGGGGAACGCCGCCGCACGGCCCTCTGCCGCCTGCTGTTGCAGGAGCCCGACATCCTGCTACTCGACGAGCCCACCAACCACCTGGACGCCGAATCCATCCAATGGCTGGAACAGCACCTGCAACAATACAAGGGCACGGTTATCGCCGTGACGCACGACCGCTACTTCCTCGACCATGTGGCCGGATGGATTCTCGAACTCGACCGCGGCGAGGGCATCCCCTGGAAAGGCAACTACAGTTCGTGGCTTGACCAAAAGACCAAGCGGCTGGAACAGGAGGAGAAAGCCGAATCCAAACGCCGCAAGACGCTGGAACGCGAACTGGAATGGGTGCGCATGAGCCCCAAGGCGCGGCAGGCCAAAGGCAAGGCGCGTCTGAACGCCTACGAGAAGATTTTGAACGAAGACAGCAAGCAGAAGGAAGAACGCCTGGAGATTTACATTCCGAACGGGCCGCGCCTCGGCAACAACGTGATTGAGGCGACGAACGTGCGCAAGGCCTTCGGCGACAAACTGATTTTCGAAAACCTCAACTTTTCGCTGCCGCCCGCGGGCATCGTGGGCGTCATCGGGCCGAACGGCGCGGGCAAGACGACCTTGTTCCGCCTGATTATGGGCTTGGAGCAACCCGACGCCGGGCAGTTCGCGGTGGGCGAAACCGTCAAGATAGGCTATGTGGATCAGCAACACGCCGCCATCGACCCCGAAAAGAACGTATGGGAGGTGATTTCGGAGGGCAACGAGCAGATTCAGATGGGCGGCCGCCTCATCAACTCGCGCGCCTATGTGTCGCGCTTCAACTTCAACGGCACCGACCAGAACAAGAAAGCCGGCCTGCTCTCGGGCGGCGAACGCAACCGGATGCACCTGGCCCTGACGCTCAAGAGCGAAGCCAACGTGCTGCTGTTGGACGAGCCCACCAACGACATCGACATCAACACGCTGCGGGCGTTGGAAGAGGGCTTGGAGAACTTTGCGGGCTGCGCCGTCGTCATCTCGCACGACCGCTGGTTCCTTGACCGTATCGCCACGCATATCCTGGCGTTTGAGGGCGAAGGCCAGGTCTATTTCTTCGAAGGCGGTTTTACCGAATACGAGGAGAACAAGAAAAAACGCTTGGGCGACATCGAACCCAAACGCTTCAAGTATAAAAAACTTATGGAATAATGGCATCTCACGAAGAACAATTCAAGAAACTGATAGCCCATACCAAGGAGTATGGCTTTATCTTCCCGTCCAGCGAGATTTACGACGGCTTGGCCGCCGTTTACGACTACGCCCAATACGGTGTGGAACTCAAACGCAACATCCGCGACTACTGGTGGAAATCGATGGTGCAGATGCACGAGAACATCGTGGGCCTGGACTCGGCCGTATTCATGCACCCGACCATCTGGAAGGCTTCGGGCCACGTGGACGCTTTCAACGACCCGATGATTGACAACAAGGACTCGAAGAAACGCTACCGCGCCGACGTGCTGATTGAAGACCAAATCGCCAAGTGGGAGGAGAAAATCGAAAAAGAGGTGGCCAAGGCCGCCAAACGGTTCGGCGACGCGTTCGACCGCGAACAGTTCGTGAGCACGAACCCGCGCGTGTTGGAATACCGTCAGAAGATTGAGACGACGAGCCACCGCATGAACCAAGACCTGACCGACAACAATTTCGACGACCTCAAGAAACTGATTGAGGAATTGGAAATCGTATGCCCCATTTCCGGCAGCCGCAACTGGACGGACATTCGTCAGTTCAACCTGATGTTCGCCACCAAAATCGGCTCGGTGGATAACGAGGCCTCGACCGTGTATCTGCGGCCCGAAACCGCGCAGGGTATTTTCGTCAACTTCCTCAACGTGCAGAAGACCGGCCGCATGAAGGTGCCGTTCGGCATCGCGCAGACCGGCAAGGCGTTCCGCAACGAAATCGTGGCGCGTCAGTTCATCTTCCGGATGCGGGAGTTCGAACAGATGGAGATGCAGTTCTTTGTGGCGCCGGGCGAGGAACTCAAGTGGTTCGAATACTGGAAGCAGGAACGTATGAAATGGCACCGCTCGTTAGGCATCCCGGCCGGGAAATACCGCTTCCACGACCACGAGAAACTGGCGCACTACGCCAACGCGGCCACCGACATCGAATACGAATTCCTGTTCGGCTTCAAGGAGTTGGAGGGCATCCACTCGCGTACCGACTTTGACCTGAGCCGCCATCAGGAGTTCTCCGGCAAGAAAATCCAATACTTCGACCCCGACCGCAACGAGAGCTACACGCCCTATGTGGTGGAGACCTCGATCGGGCTCGACCGTATGTGCCTGGCCGTACTGAGCCATGCGTTCCACGAGGAGACGCTCGAAGACGGCAGCGAACGCGTCGTGATGAAATTCCCGCCTTTCCTGGCGCCCTACAAGGCGGCCATCCTGCCGCTCGTCAAGAAGGACGGTATGCCGGAAAAGGCCCAGGAAATCCTGAACCTGCTGCGCGGCGACTTCATGTGCCAATACGAGGAGAAAGACACCATCGGCAAGCGTTACCGCCGCCAGGACGCCATCGGCACGCCCTACTGCATTACGGTGGATACGCAGACGCTCGAAGACAATACGGTGACGGTGCGCGAACGCGACACGATGCAACAGACGCGTATGCCCATCGCCGAACTGCCGGCCTTTATCGCCAACGGCTTGAAGCCGCAGACGGTGTAATATATACAAGACAAAACTTAAAAACCTAACGACATGAGACATTTTCAGTTATACAATCCGGTGCGCGTACTGTTCGGCGTCAACCAAATCGCCAACATCGGCCG
>CAMWIS010000161.1 GCA_947174375.1 uncultured Bacteroidales bacterium | reverse complement strand
GCGGCCTTGGAGCCGAAAAACGTATGGGGTCATTTCTACGGCTTGACCCAACAGCCCCGTCCCTCCAAACACGAGGAGAAAGTACGGGCGTTCATCGTCGCTTTCGCCAAGAAGAACAAATTGGACTGCAAGGTGGACGGCGTGGGTAACGTCATCATCACCAAGCCGGCCACGAAGGGCATGGAGAACCGCCGCGGCGTCATCCTGCAGGCGCACCTCGACATGGTGCCGCAGAAGAACGCCGACAAGAAGCACGATTTCGTGAAAGACCCGATCGAGGCCTACGTCGATGGCGACTGGGTGACGGCCGACGGCACGACGCTCGGCGCCGACAACGGCATGGGTTGCGCCGCGATCATGGCGGTGCTGGAATCCAAGACCATCAAGCACGGGCCGCTCGAAGCCCTGTTCACGATTGACGAGGAAACCGGCATGACGGGCGCGTTCGGCATCAAGAAAGGGGTGTTCAAGGGCGATATCCTGTTGAACCTCGACTCCGAGACCGAGGGCGAACTCTATGTGGGTTGCGCCGGCGGTATCGACGCCACGATAACGTTGCCCTACAAGACAGAGGCCGTTCCGGCCGACAGCAAGGCGTTCAAAATCGCGCTCACGGGCCTCAAGGGCGGTCACTCCGGCATGGACATCGTGCTGGGTCGCGGCAACGCCAACAAACTCATGAACCGTCTGCTGCTGCGTATCATGGAAGGTTGCTCCGCGCGGCTCGTGAAACTGGACGGCGGCAGCCTGCGCAACGCCATCCCGCGTGAATCGTTCGCCACCGTCACGTTGCCCAAGGCCAAGGAAGCCAAATTCCAGAAAATCGTGGAACAGTTCTACGCCGAGACCAAGGCGGAACTTTCGGCGGTGGAACCCGACTATATGGTCAAGTGCGAGAAGGCGGCCCTGCCCAAGAACGTCATCACGGCGGCTTCGGGCAAGAAGATGTGCCGCCTCGTTTACGGTATCCCCAACGGCGTGATGCGCATGAGCGACGCGATGCCGATCGTGGAGACGTCCACGAACATGGCCATCGTCAAGGCCGACAAGGGCGTGCTGACGGTTTCGTGCCTGTTGCGTTCGTCGGTCGATACGGCCAAGGAAGACTTGGTGGCCCAGATGAAGAGCGTGGTGGCGCTCGCGGGCGGCAAGGCCGAATTCACGGGCGGCTATCCGGGCTGGAAACCCAATATGCAGTCGCCGATTCTGAAGGCGATGCAGAGCACGTACCACACGCTCTACGGCAAGAAGCCGAAGGTCATGGCCATCCACGCCGGCTTGGAATGCGGCCTGCTCGGCGGCGTTTACAAGAACTGGGATATGATTTCGTTCGGCCCCACGATCATGTATCCGCACTCGCCGGACGAAAAGGTGAACATCGCCAGCGTCAAGAGATTCTGGGATTACCTCGTGGCCACGTTGGCCGCCACGCCTAAGAAATAACCGCTTCGGCCACTGATTCCATCAAAACGCCTTGCTTGCGGCCGGTCCCTCGTGGCCGGAACCGGGGCAGGGCGTTTTTTGCATGAACCTATGGATTGGAATACCCGTCTATCTTACCTGAAAGACCATCCGCAGCTGATGCCCGTCGTGCTGGGGCCCACGGCCTGCGGCAAGACCCGTCTGGCCGTGCAGCTCGCCGGCCGCCTGGGGGCCGAGATCATCGGGGCCGACTCGCGGCAGGTGTATAGGGAGATGGACCTCGGCACGGGCAAAGACCTGGCGGAATACGTCTATGAAGGCCGCCCCGTGCCCTACCACCTCATCGACGTGGCCGAGCCCGGAAGCGAATACAACGTGTTCCTGTACCAGCAGGCGTTCGACCGCGTCTATGCCGGCCTCGTGTCGCGGGGCCTAAGGCCTTTGCTTTGTGGCGGAAGCGGCTTATATTTGCAGAGTGCAATCGGCACGCGGCGTTTCGCCGAGGTGCCGGAAAACGCGGCCTTGCGCGCCGAGCTCCAAGGGTGGACGCTCTCCGAGTTGAGCCGCCGGCTGAGCCTCTACGGGCCGTTGCACAACCACACCGACACCGAGTCGGAGGCGCGTTGCGTGCGGGCCATCGAGATAGCCGAATACGAGGCGACGCATCCGGAGGCCTTCCGCCGCACCCCGCCGCAAGTCCACCTCCTGGGCATAGACGTGCCGCCCGACCAGTTGCGGCGGCGCATCCGCCTGCGGTTGGAGGAACGGCTTTCGCAGGGCATGGTGGAGGAGGTGGCGGGCCTGCTCCGCAAGGGCTTGCAGCCGGAACAACTGACTTACTACGGCTTGGAGTACCGCTTTGTGACCGAATACCTGCAAGGCCATACCGACTTAGACACGATGCGGGAGGGCTTATATACGGCCATCTGCCAGTTCGCCAAGCGGCAGCGCACGTGGTTCCGCGGCATGGAACGCAAGGGTTGGGTCATCGAATGGATTGGCCTGGACGAAGCGGCGGCCTTGGCATAATAGAAAAACGAACCCCTATGATATTTGCCGGTATTGACATCGGGTCGAACGCGGTGCGCGTTCTGTTTTCGGACGTGTTCGCGGGCGAGAAAGGCCGCCCCGTGGCCTCTAAGGTCGCGTTGGTGCGCGTGCCCTTGCGCTTGGGCGAGGACGTGTTTTCGGAAGGCTATATCCGCCCCGAATCGGAACAGGCGTTGATTGATACGCTGCAGGCGTTCAAGCAGCTGATGAAAGTCTATAAGACGGCCGATTTCGCGGCCTGTGCCACGGCCGCCATGCGCGAGGCCGCCAACGGCGCCGAGGTCGTGCGGCGCGTCAAGGCCGCCACGGGCATCGACATCCGGGTCATAGACGGTCTGGAAGAGGCGCAGATTATCCGCACGGCCGGCGAGAGCCTGCCCGAAGAACGCTACGACACGTCGGTCTATGTGGACGTGGGCGGCGGCAGTACCGAGATTTCCGTGACGGAGGGCGGCCGTTTCCTGCAGTCCTATTCGTTCAAGCTCGGTACGTTGCGCCTGCTGCACAAGGCCGAAGACCCGCAGGAGTTCGACCGCTTGGAAGCGTGGCTGCAACAGTTCGACGGACGTTTCGGCCGCATGAACCTCGTGGGCTCGGGCGGCAACATCAACAAGCTGACCAAACTGTTCGGCGACAAGACCGGGCTTTCCATGTCGGTGCACCAACTCAAGAAGGGCTATAAGCAACTCGAAGGCATGACGGTGGCCGAGCGCATGGCCGCTTTCAAACTGCGGGCCGACCGCGCCGACGTCATCCTGCCGGCCGCCCGTATCTTCCTGTTCATCGCCGGCCATACGGGGGCGGAACGCATCTGGGTGCCGCGCTTCGGCCTGGCCGACGGCCTGGTCTGCCAGCTCTATCAGGATAGGCTACAGCAGTAA
>CAMWIS010000160.1 GCA_947174375.1 uncultured Bacteroidales bacterium | reverse complement strand
GTGGAACCAGTTCGTTTACAGCAACGTGACGGCCACCGGTTTTTCGGCCGAAAACTATGCCGAAGAACAATACCGCAATGTGGTGGGCAAGGGTGCCGAAGGTACGGCCACGTTCGCCGTCGTGCATGACGGTGGCGACTACGGCACGCCCCGCATCAAGGTCAACTCGCCGCTGGCTCCCGACGGCGTGATCATGGATTATGTATATATTACAAACGCTTCCTATGCGGTCAATTCCATGGCAAACGGCGATGCGTTCGCGGGTGAGCCGTTCAAGCAGGGCGACTTTATGCGTCTGGAAATCCGTGGCGTAATGGACGAGACCGCCGGCGGCGACGTCGCTAAAATCGATGTCTATTTGGCCGACTATAGTTCCGCAAACGCCGCCGACCATTATATCGTCAAAGAATGGAAGAAAGTGGATTTGAGTTCGTTGGGCAAAGTCAAGATGCTGACCTTCCGCCTCGTCAGCTCACGTAACAACGACTGGGGTAACCTGTTGCCGGCCTATTTCTGCCTCGACCAGCTCCGCTCGATGGAAGTGGAAGTAACGGACTAATCCACGGCTTCAAACAGCACGCAAGACCTTCGGGTAATTATATAGTTAGTTTTCTAAAAACATAAGGGGAGTCCGGCGTGGGACTCCCTTTAATTTTTCGCTCTGAAAAATATCTTCATGACCGAACCCTGGAAGTCGTAGAGCTTGCGGAGTTGGTTCTCCACAAAGCGTTTGTAAGGCTCCTTGACGTATTGCGGCAGGTTGCAGAAGATGACGAAGGCCGGGTAGGCCGTCGGCAACTGCGTCACGTAGTTGATCTTGATAGACTTGCCCTTATAGACGGGGGGCGGCGTCTGCCGCAGGATCGGCAACAGCTCCTCGTTGAGCCGCGAGGTCGGAATCCGCTGCGACTTGTGCTCATAGACGGCCTTGGCGTATTCGAGCACCTTGAAGATGCGCTGTTTCTCGATGACGGACGTAAAGACGATGGGCACGTCGTTGTCGGGCGCGAGGCGGGCGCGCAGGCCGGCTTCGTACTCCTTGAGCGTGTTGGACGACTTCTCCACCGTGTCCCATTTGTTGACCACCAGCACCACGCCCTTGTTGTTGCGGCGGCAGAGGCCGAAGATGTTGAGGTCTTGCGCTTCGAGGCCCGTGGCCGCGTCAATCATCAGCAGGCACACGTCGCTGTGTTCGATGGCGCGGATCGACCGCATCACCGAGTAGAATTCGATGTTCTCGCTTACCTTGCTCTTCTTGCGCACGCCGGCCGTATCCACTAAGTAGAAGTCGAAGCCGAACAGGTTGTAGCGCGTGTAGAGCGAGTCGCGCGTGGTGCCGGCCACGGGCGTGACGATGTTGCGGTCTTGTCCGATAAAGGCGTTGATGATGGACGACTTGCCCACGTTGGGCCGCCCCACGACCGCGATACGCGGCAGGTTATCGTCCGGCTCGTCGGTTTCGGGCTTCATGTCCTTGACCACGGCGTCGAGCAGGTCGCCCGTGCCGCTGCCGTTCACGGCCGAAACCGTAAAGAAATCGCCCATGCCCAGCGCGTAGAATTCGGCCGACTGCTGTTCCATCTTGCCGTTGTCCACCTTGTTGACCACGAGGAACACCGGCTTCTCGCAGGCGCGCAGCATCTTCGCCACGTCCTCGTCCAAAGGCGTGATGCCGTCCTTGGCGTCCACAAGGAACAGGATGAGGTCGGCCTCGTCCACGGCCAAAAGCACCTGCGCGCGGATGGCTTCGTTAAAAGCGTCCTCGTCGTCAAGCAGATAGCCGCCCGTATCGATGAGCGAGAACTCCTTGCCGTTCCAGTTCACGGTACCGTAATTGCGGTCGCGCGTCACGCCGCTCGTTTCATCCACAATCGCCTGACGGCTCTCGGTCAAGCGGTTGAACAGCGTCGATTTTCCGGTGTTGGGTCGCCCAACGATGGCTACGATATTTCCCATGGCACAAGCCGGTTAAAAGGTTTCAAATTACAAGCGATAACAAAAAAGGCTTACAAGCCATTGCCTGCAAGCCCCTGATTTCGTAGCGGGAAGAGGATTCGAACCTCTGACCTTCGGGTTATGAGCCCGACGAGCTGCCTCTGCTCCATCCCGCAATGTGGCCGCAAAGGTAGTACTAATTTGCGTAAAAAGCAAATCGGAGGTGTCAGAGCCTTATTCCCATATCCGCTTCAGCCAAAGCGCCATCACGGGGTCGGCCAAAACGGTTTGGCCGTTTTCGATTTCTATGAGTTCCTGTTTGATGAGCGCCTGTTTGATGATGCTGACATTGGCCGATGAGCCGAGTTGGTATTTCTTCAACACGTTTTGGGTTGTAAATCCCGTGTGGATGCCGTCTTTGAGGGCGCGCAGGAAATTCATTTGGGAGGAAGTCAGATTTTTTATCTGATTTTCAAACAAAGGCGAGTTCTGGTTCAAAAGATCTTGGCAGGCCTCTGCAAATTCTTTACCCGTAGCGGTTTTTTCGGTAAGCCCCCATACCAACCAAGCCAATTGTTGTACGTAAGACGAGTGGTTATCCACCGTTTGGCAAATCTTCTTGGCCAAGGCGTCGGAAATCTGCTTTCCGGTGGCTTCAAACCGTTCGCAAATGTATTTAACCCAGTCGGCCGTGCTGATTTTGGGCAGATAGACCGTATCGCCGAATTTATAGAAAGGCAGGCTTTTCTTCTCGAAAAGTTCGGCCATCAAGTGTTTCTTGCTTCCGAATAGGCAATAGGAAACGGATTTCTGCAACTGCCATACCGTGCGGAGCCGTTTTTGAAACGTCTTGGAATCTTCAAATTCCGCGATTTGTTGAAATTCGTCAATGCAAACCACAATCCGGCACTTCTTCTTTTGGGCGATTTTTTCAGGTAGCTGTAAAATATCCTGAATATCATCGCTTTTAGGGTTTAAATCCAAGGATATGGCAAAATCGGACATGGGGTCGGGCCCCAGCGATATTTTAGGGCTGATGCGGGAGAGGAACAGTTTGACGTGCTCCATCCATTCGTCCCATTTGGAAGACGTCTGTTTGAGGACGGCTTCCGCAAACTTATCGTAAAATTCCCGGTCACTGCGGCAGGAGAAAATATCCAGATAGACGATTTTGAGTTTGTCGGATTGCGCTATACGGCAGATTTTCTGCACCAAAGAGGTCTTTCCCCAACGTCGGGGAGAGATTAAAATCGTGTTGATGCCGTGTTGGAAGTTGGCTAACAGCCGTGCCGTTTCCTTTTCACGGTCTGTGAAGTTCTCGTCGGCGGTGGCGACGCCGAAGACGAAAGGTTTGTCGTTCATAATGTTATGGTTTTCCGAATCTTTCTGAACGGCAAATTTACTAATAATTTTATTACTAACAAATCTATTACTAATAAAACTATTACTAATAA
>CAMWIS010000159.1 GCA_947174375.1 uncultured Bacteroidales bacterium | reverse complement strand
GGTATTGGCCCGCGCTACCACGGCAGGTTGGCGCAGGCTTTGGTGGCGGTGCAGTGCATGGCGCAGTCCTCGCAGGCGCCCAACTCGCCGTGCAGACGGCGCTGCACCAGGCGCGTGAGGTGGTCTTCGAGGGGCGCGACGCCGATTTCGCGGATGACCTCGGCGGCGAACGCATACATGAGCAGGCGTCGCGCCGTGGCTTGCGAGATGCCGCGGCACCGCATATAGAACAGGGCCTTTTCGTCGAGCTGCCCCACGGTGGCGCCGTGGCTGCACTTGACGTCGTCGGCGTAGATTTCCAAGTAGGGCTTGGTCTGGAACTTGGCTTTCTTGGTCAGCAACAGGTTGCGGTTGTTCTGATAGGCCTCGGTCTTCTGCGCGCCGGAGGCCACGAGCACATGGCCTTCGAAGCGGCCCGAGGCGCTGTCGTCCAAGATGCCCTTGAACAGCTGACGGCTGTGGGCTTCGGGGCTGTTGTGGTTGATCTTGACCTTGTTATAGACCTTCTGCGTGCCGTCGACGAGGTAGAGGCCGAGCGCGGAGGCCTCGGCCTGCACACCGTTGAGGTTGATTTGCTGGTCGTTTTGCAGGTAGCCGCCGTTGAGGCTGCAGAAGCAGGTGTGCAGGCCGGCGCCGGCCGCCACGTCCGCCTGCAGGTCGTTGGTCACGCGGCAGCGGTTGTTGATGTTCTGCAGCGAGAGCCACGACAGGCGGGCGGCCGGCGCGAGTTCAAGGCGCACCGCGCCTTGAACGGAGGCCTCCGTCTCCATATCGCTGTCGATGCAGTGCACCACGGTGAGCTGCGCCCCCTCGCCCAGCTCCACGCGCAACGAGAGCGTGAAGTCTTGCTTGGAAGACAGGGCCTTGCAGTCGATTTCTTTCTTACACAATACGATGATTTGCAGGGGCTTGTCAACGTGTATGCCCGCTTCCACGCGCACGACGAGCGTATCGTCGGCCTCGCGGTAAACCTGCCACGGCAGACCGGGCCGCCGCGCCGCCAGGTTGTCGGGCAGCCGGCCGTTGAGCCAGATGAGCGAATGGGTGTCGAGGTCGCTCACGTCGCAGCGGAACGCGCCGCTTTCGGTCTTACTCATAAGTTCTCCTCCGCCTTTAACCAGTCGTAACCCTTTTCCTCCAATTCCAACGCCAACTCCTTGGGGCCGGTCTTGACGATGCGGCCATTGGCCAGCACGTGCACGAAATCCGGCACGATGTAGTCGAGCAGACGCTGGTAGTGCGTGATGACGACGATGGCGTTGTCTTTACGCCGCAACTGGTTGACGCCGCCCGCCACGATGCGGAGCGCGTCGATGTCGAGGCCCGAGTCGGTCTCGTCCAAAAACGCCAGCGACGGTTGCAGCATCGCCATCTGGAAAATCTCGTTCTTTTTCTTCTCGCCGCCCGAAAAGCCCTCGTTGACGGAGCGTTTGGCCAGGTTCTCGGTCAGCTCCACCACCTTCTGCTTCTCTTCCATATACTGCGCGAACTCCAGCATATCCATCGGGTCTTGCCCGTGGTACTTGCGCTGCTCGTTGATGGCCGTCCGCATGAAGGAAGCGATGCTCACGCCCGGAATCTCCACCGGGTACTGGAAGCCGAGGAAGACGCCCTCGCAGGCACGCTCCTCGATCGACATCTCCAACAGGTTCTTGCCCTTGTAAAGCACCTCGCCCTTGGTGACGGTGAACAACTCGTTGCCCGCTATGACGGACGCCAGCGTGCTTTTGCCGTTGCCGTTGGGCCCCATAATGGCGTGCACCTCGCCCGCATTGATTTGCAGGTTCACGCCCTTCAATATTTCCTTATCGCCGATAGAGGCGTGCAAGTCTTTTATTTCCAACAACATATATACAAATATTTTGCTTGTCTTTTTTTAATGCGCCATCCGTTATCCCACGCTGCCTTCCAGCGAAACGCTGAGCAGCCGCCGCGCCTCCACGGCGAACTCCATCGGCAGGCGTTCCAACACCTCGCCCGCGTAGCCGTTGATAATCAGGCCCACGGCACTTTCGGCCGAGATACCGCGCTGACGGCAGTAAAACAGCTGTTCTTCCGATATCTTGGACGTGGTGGCTTCGTGCTCCACAATGGCTTCGGGGTTCTGGCACTGGATGTCGGGCCACGTATGCGCGCCGCACTTGTCGCCCATCAACAGCGAGTCGCAGCGCGAGAAATTGCGGCTGCCGTCGGCGGCGGGCATCATCTGCACGAGCCCCCGGTAGGAGTTTTGGCTCTGCCCGGCCGACACGCCCTTGGAGATAATGGTGCTGCGCGTGTTCTTGCCGATATGGATCATCTTGGTGCCCGTATCGGCCTGCTGGTGATTGTTGGTCACGGCCACGGAATAGAACTCGCCCGTGCTGTGGTCGCCCTGCAGGATGACCGACGGGTATTTCCACGTGATGGCGCTGCCGGTCTCCACCTGCGTCCACGACAGCTTGGCGTGCGCGCCCTTGCAGATGCCGCGCTTGGTCACGAAATTGTAGATGCCGCCCGCGCCCTCCTTGTTGCCGGGGTACCAGTTCTGCACCGTGGAATATTTGACTTCGGCGTCTTTCATGACCATGATTTCGACGATGGCGGCGTGCAGCTGGTTTTCGTCGCGCATGGGCGCCGTACAGCCCTCCATGTAGCTGACGTAGGAGCCCTCGTCGGCGATGATGAGCGTGCGTTCGAACTGCCCGCTGTTCTTGGCGTTGATGCGGAAATAGGTGGAGAGTTCGATGGGGCAGCGCACGCCCTTGGGTATATATACAAAGCTGCCGTCACTGAAAACGGCCGAGTTGAGCGCGGCGAAGAAATTGTCGCCCGCCGGCACCACGGAGCCTAAGTATTTCTGCACCAAGTCGGGGTAGTTGCGGATGGCCTCGCTGATGGAGCAGAAGATGATGCCCAGCTCGGAGAGTTCGTCGGAATACATCGTCTTGACCGAGACCGAGTCCATGACCGCATCGACGGCCACGCCCGTCATCACTTTCTGTTCTTCGAGCGAGATGCCGAGCTTTTCGAACGTCTCCAGCAGTTCGGGGTCAACGGCCGCGGCCGCGCCCTCCGGCGTCTTGCTCTTGGGGGCCGCCCAATAGACGATGTCCTGGTAGTCGATGGGCGGATATTCGAAATGCGCCCAGTGCGGCTCTTGCTTTTTCTTCCAGATTTCGAAGGCCTTGAGCCGAAAATCGAGCATGAATTGCGGCTCGCCCTTCTTGGCCGAGATGAACCGTATCGTTTCCTCGTTCAAGCCCTTGCGCAGCGTCTCCGTCTCTATGTCCGACACAAACCCCCAACGGTAGTCGCTCTGCGTGATGTCTTCTATTATCTTGTTCTTGTCTTTATCCGCCATATCTTGCCAGATGGTTTATAACCGACAAATTTAGTCTTTTTTTCGCTTAATT
>CAMWIS010000158.1 GCA_947174375.1 uncultured Bacteroidales bacterium | reverse complement strand
CCGGACATGGCGGGCTTCGCGCCGGTTCAGGCCGAAGATTCGCGTTTGGTCAAGGTCGTGTTCTTCTATTCGGACGGTCGCTTCGAGGAATACGCGCGGCGCTGAGACTGTGGCAAAAGGCGCTGCGGCTCAGGCCAAAGCCTTGAGGTCTTGCGTCAGGCCGTAGCGTTTGCGCAGTAGTTGCGTGATGACGGACAATAGCAGCAGCGCGACGGCGATACAGCCGAGGTTGACGGCCACGATCAGCCCCCAGGGGAAGGCCACGGGCACATAACTCAGGAAATAGACTTCTTCGTTCAGCGGCACGGCATGGGTCAGGCCTTGCAGACAGGCCACGCACAGGCCGCCGAGGTTGCCGAACAGCATCCCCTTGCCGAGAATGAGCGCGGCTTGCCACAAAAAGATGCGGAGCAGGGCGGGCGAACCCATGCCCAAGCCGCGCAACATGGCGGCCTGCGGTTTGCGGCTCATCATGCAGATAAACAGGATGGAAAGCAGGCTGATAAGTGCCACCGTCCACAGGATGCCCAGCAGCACCCACACGTTCACGTCTATAAGCGCGAGCCAGTCGAAGATTTCCGGAAACAGGCGGTCGCAGGGATAGCAACTCCATTCGTAAGGCAGCGTGGTCATCAACTCGTCGCAGACGGCCTGCCGTGTCTGCGGGTCGTAGAGCTGCAGGTCGAGCCCGCCCGCCAAATTCTCCGTCAGCCCGTCCATGCGTTGAATCTGACGTAAATCGCCCAAAATATACGTTTCGTCAAACTGCCCCAAGCCGGTCTTGTAGAGGCCGGTCACGGTGAACGCACGCGGGCGCAGCTGTTCGCCCGAGATGAAATAGGTGCGGGCCTTGTCGCCCGGCTTCAAGCCCACCGTGCGGGCGGTCTTTTCCGAAATCAGCAGCTCGTTCGAGAGGCGGTCGCCGAAGCGGGGCAGACGGCCCGCCACCAACCGCCGCGCGAAAAACGTCGTATCGTAGTCGGTCGGCAAACCCTTGAAAAAGATGCCGATACTGGCTTCATCGCCTTTGAGCAAGCCTTCCTTGTATAAGAACGGATCCAGGCGTTTGATTTGGGGATGCAGCGTCGTGAGGCGCGCCACGGTAGGGTCGGACAAGTCCAGGTAGGGCGCGGCGCCGTCTATTTGGTAGGGTTGGATTTGCAGGTGCGAGCCGAAGCCGAACACCTTGTGGGTGATGCCTTGCTTGAAGCCGACGAGGACGCAGACGGCCAGCACCATGATGGCGGTGCAGAGCGCGATGCAGGCCACGCCCATGCGCAGGATGCGTTGCGTATGCTTCTGCGGGGCGGCCGAAGTCCAGCGGCGGGCGATTAAAAACGGCAGGTTCATCATCGGCAAATTTACGGAATGCCGTGCGCAATAACAAATGCGGAAAAAAGCGTATCTTTGGAAGATAGATGAGACGAACTATGACAATAGGACGATATGGGCGGAGGGTGGCGGCCGCGGTGGCGCTCGCCCTCGGATTGGGCTTGGCTTGCCTGCCGGCCGTCGCGCAACCGCGGCCTACCGGCGGCCGCCTGGCCGTGGAGCGCACCGAATGCTACTACCCGCTGTTGGCCGGCAAAAAAGTCGGGGTCGTGGCCAATCACGCCTCCGTGTTCTATCGGCGGCCGCCGGAAACGGGCGCGTTTCCGGGCTTCGCGGAAAACGCGCCCGTGCCACCCTCTACCCATCTGGTGGATAGCCTGTTGGCCGACGGCATCGCCGTGGTGCGTCTCTTTTCGCCCGAACACGGCCTGCGCGGCGAGGCCGAGGCGGGGGCGCACGTCCAGAGCGGCACGGACGCGCGGACGGGGCTGCCCGTCGTCTCGCTCTACGGCTCGCACAAGAAGCCGACGCCCGAAGACCTCGCCGGCCTGGATGTCCTGCTGTTCGACCTGCAGGACGTGGGCGTGCGCTTCTATACCTATATCTCCACCTTGCATTACGTCATGGAGGCCTGCGCCGAGGCGGGGCTGCCGCTCGTCGTGCTCGACCGCCCCAATCCGCATATCGGCGCCATCGACGGCCCGGTGCTCGATACGGCCTGCTGCCGTTCGTTCGTCGGGATGCACGCCGTGCCCTTGCTCTACGGCCTGACGATAGGCGAGTACGCCCGCATGATACAGGGCGAGGGGTGGCTCTCCGGCGGCGATACCTGCGCCTTGACGGTCATCCCGTTGGAGGGCTACACGCGGCGCACGCCCTATGCGTTGCCGTTGCCGCCGTCGCCCAACCTGCAGTCGCAGACGGCCATCGCGGCCTATCCGTCGCTCTGTCTGTTTGAAGGGACGCCCGTCAGCGTGGGGCGCGGCACCGAAGCGCCCTTCTGTTGCTACGGCTTCGCGGGGGCGCCCGCCGGCCCGCTCACGTTCCGCCCGCAGTCCATGCCGGGCAAGGCGGCCGACCCGCCCTACCGTGACCAAGACTGCCGCGGTTATGCGGCGACTCTGGCGGACGGCTGGCTGGATGCCGCCGGCTACATCGACACCTTGCGCCCGGCGGCCTGCGACACGGTCTTTCATCCGCGCTACCTGAACCTGCAGCCGCTGTTGACGATGTACCGCGCCTATCCCGACAGCGCGCGCTTCTTCACCAAATTCTTCCGCAAGCTCGCCGGCAGTCCCGACTTGGAGGCGCAAATCCGGGCGGGCTGGGACGAAGACCGCATCCGCGCGGGCTGGCAGCCGGCCTTGAAAGCCTACCGCGCGAAAGCCGAACGTTATTACCTCTACGACGATACGTTATGAAAAGAATACTGTTTATCCCGGCCGCCGGATTGGGCAGCCGCCTGGGCGCGTTGACGCAGGACAAGCCCAAGGCCTTGGTCGAATACCGCGCGTTGCCGCTCATCGAGTGGACACTGCGCAAGGCGGAGCGGTCGGGCTTTACCGAAGCCGTCGTCAATGTGCACCACCATGCCGATGCGTTGGAAGCCTATCTGAAAACGCGGGAAGCGGGCGGGGCGGGGCTGTCCTGCCGGATTTCGGACGAACGCGCCCTGCTCATGAATACGGGCGGCGCGTTGACGCGGGCCCTGCCGCTCTTGGACGGCTACGATTACGTGCTCGTGCACAATACCGATGTGTTCAGCAACTTGGATTTGACTCAACTCTGCGCCGCTTTCGAGGCGGGCGACGCGGCGGCCCTGCTCGTGTTGCAGGACCGGGATACCGACCGCCGCCTGGCCGTCTCGGCCGACGGTGGCCGCATCTACGGCTGGTACAACCGCAAGACCGGCGAGTGGCGGCCGGGCGCGGGCGCACCTGCCGCCTACGATGCGCTGACGATGCGCACCTACGCCTACAACGGCATCCACATCCTTAAAACGGACTTGATTCGCGCATGGCAGCGGATATACGGCGACGCGCCTTTCGGCCTTATCGACGCCTATCTGCGCACGGCCGACCGCTACAAGGCCG
>CAMWIS010000157.1 GCA_947174375.1 uncultured Bacteroidales bacterium | reverse complement strand
CCCTATCGGGCGCGGCGGCGCAGCAGGAGGGCTTTTAGGCCACGGTAGGCTTCCCCGGCCCAAAGCACGACGGAGGTGGCGGCGATGATGCGCCCCCAGTCGGCGAAAGAGAGCGGCGTAACGCTGAACATACGGCCCCCCGCCTCCACGATGAGCCACTGGCCTATGACCACGAGCAGGGCCACGGGCACGAAGCCGCCCAGACAGCGCCGCATATCCTTGAAGGCCGTGCCCTCCGACTTGAAGGCCTTGGCGTTAAACATATTCCAGAATTGCAACAGGACGAATACCGTGAAGAACAGCGTTTTTTCGTATATGGAGAAGCCGTTGGCCGCCGCGCGGTCGAAACGGAAGTAATGGCGGAAGTAGCCGTTCCAGTGGAATTGGCCGAGCGACGTGACGTCCTCGTATTTGAAGTACTGCATGAGGCCGAACAGGAACAGGAGGAACAGCACGCCCATGCCGAGGATGCGGTAAGCCATGGGACGGGAGATGATGGGGTCGTCGATGGGGCGGGGCCGGTCGTGCATGACGTCGGCGGTGGGCGGGAGCGAGGCCAAGGCCATGGCCGCGAACGTGTCCATAATGAGGTTGACCCACAGCATCTGCGTGACCGTGAGCGGGGACTCCGCGCCCAAGAAGGCCCCTATGAGCACCACGAGGCAGGCCACGACGTTAATGGTCATCTGGAACAGGATGAAGCGCTGCACGTTGCGGTAGAGCGAGCGGCCCCACATGACGGCGCGGTTGATGCTCGTGAAGGAGTTGTCCAAAATGGTGATATCGCTGGCTTCCTTGGCCACCGACGTGCCGTCGCCCATCGAGAGGCCCACCTGGGCGGCGTTGAGCGCGGGGGCGTCGTTGGTGCCGTCGCCGGTCACGGCCACCACCTGACCCTGCGCCTGAAGCGCGCGCACGAGCCTTTCCTTATCCATCGGGCGGGCGCGGGAGATAATCTTCAAGTCCATGACGCGCGCGGCGAGTTCGGTTTCGGACAGCGCGGCGAACTCAGGGCCGGTGATGCGCTGCCTGTCGGTATATACAGGCTTCCAAAGGCCGATTTGCCGGCCTATTTCGGTGGCCGTGGCCGTGGTGTCTCCCGTAACGATTTTGATGTCGATGCCGGCCGCAAGGCATTCGCCGATGGCCTCCGGCACGTCGGCCCGCACGGGGTCGGAAATGGCCACGAAGCCGAGGAACTGCAACGGCAGCCCCGCTTTCAGCCGCCCTTCGGCGAAGAACGACACGGCCTCATCCGTGGCATCCACCTCCATATAGGCGAAGCCCAGCGTACGCATGGCCTTGGACTGATAGGCGAGCAAACCGGCGGCGATATGGTCGGCCACGCCGGCGGCGGGAACGGCCTGTCCGTTGACCACGGCCTGCGGGCAGAGCGAGAGCAGGATCTCGGGCGCGCCCTTGACAAACAGCATCCGCTTGCCGTGGCACAGGTGCGAATCGGCCACGGTGGCCATGTATTTGCGTTCGGTAGAGAACGTGAGCTGTTCGTGGATGCGGGCGTTCTTGCGGATGAGCGCGTAGTCCTCGCCCTGCGCCTGTAGCCAGAGCAGGAGCGCGCCCTCGGTGGGGTTGCCCATGACGCGCGGCTTGTTGACGTCGCTGAGGTCGAGGTAGGCCGTGCTGTTGACGGCCAGGGCTTCTTTGAGGATGCGGCTGTATTCGTCCACGCCCAGCGTGAGTTGGCGGTTTGCCTCCGACAGCGGCGCAAACGGCAGCAGGCAGGTTTCATAGACGCGCATCTGATTCTGCGTCAGCGTGCCCGTTTTGTCGGTACAAATCACGGTGCAGGCGCCCATCGTCTCGCAGGCGTGCATCTTGCGCACGAGGTTGTGCGAAGCCAGCATCCGCTTCATGCTGAGCGCGAGCGACAGCGTGACGCTCATGGGCAGGCCTTCGGGCACCGTCACCACGATGACGGTAACGGCCAGCATGAACGTGTTGAGCAGGAAGCGGCCTATGTGCAGCCAGTCGCCGCCCGCCGCGCCGCCCGCCAGCAGGAAGCCCACGACCCGCCCCACGATGATGAGGGCGGCCACGGCGTAGCTCAGGCGCGTGATAAGGCCGCTGAGTTGGCGGAGCTGCCGGTTCAACGGCGTTTCCACGTCGTTTTCAATCTGCGAACCTGTATATACTTTTCCGTATTCGGTACGGTCGCCCACCTGTTCCACCACCGCTACGCCGTGGCCGTCCACGATGCCCGTGCCTTTGTATATACGGTTGGACGGATAGGTGGCTTCCGGGTCGGCCGCGGCGGGGTCGGCCGATTTCTTGACCAGCGGCTCGCCCGTCAGCGTGGATTCGTTGACCTGCAACGACATGGATTCCAACAGCCGCGCGTCGGCGGGGATTTCGTCGCCCGTCTCCACCAAAATGACATCGCCCACCACCAATTCGGTGCGCGCGATTTCCATGACGGTGCCTTCGGTATCGGCCCCGCTACGGCGGCGGATGACGCGGCCCGTCACCTCGTCGTTCACTTGGTTGAGGACGTCGAATTTCTTGTTCGCGCTGCGTTCAAACAGAAAGCCGATGCCCGTGGAGAGCAGTACGGCGATAAGGATGCCCACCGGCTCCAAAAAGACCGCGCCCGATTCGTCCGCGCCCCAATACTGGTAACACGCCACGATGAACGAAAGCAACAGGGCCACCAACAGAATCCGCACAATCGGATCCTCGAACTTTTCCAACAACAGCCGCCACATCGATTTCTTTTCGGGCGGCGTCAACACGTTGCGCCCGTAGCGTTCGCGGCTCGCCGTGATTTCCTTGGGGCTGAGCCCCTGCCGGTTGTATTCGACTTCCATAAACTTACCTTATAAAACGCACCGACGGACTATTTCAACTGACGGAGCAACATACCCTCCGCCACCAGGCCGGTGCCTTTCTTTCTGAACATCGTGCCGTTGAGGTTGGCGTCCACCGCTTCCTCCTCGGCCGCCATAAAGCGGTTGTCCCAAATCCACCCTTTGACCGGCTTAACCACAGCCGTGCGCTGGTAGGAAACCCGCCCGTCTTCGTCCATACGCTGTTCCAGCACCTCGAATTTGGTACCCGGTTTGACGCCTTCCTTCAAGCCCACCTGTGCCCAAATGGCCGCGCCGTCAATGGCCGTAATCGGCGTTTTGACCTTAAACACCTCGTATTTCTTCTGCAGGGCGGCGATATTCTTATCCAAGGCCCGTGCGCAGACCTTGCGGATGACATCGTTGTTGTTTTGCAGGCCGCGCAACACGGTTTTATCGCTCTTGACCTTATACGACCCGATGTAGTCGAACGCGAACAGGCCGTTTTCGCCGTTTATGCCGTCGAACAAAGCCTTGCGCCGCGCGATTTCTTCCGGCGCGTAAGTGGTATCGCACCAAAAGTCGTTGTAGAACACGGCGGCGATGGAGTCGTTCCAACGCAGGCGGTAGAGAT
>CAMWIS010000156.1 GCA_947174375.1 uncultured Bacteroidales bacterium | reverse complement strand
TTTCACCCATGCGGACACCGCTCAGGCTGTAAACCGCCACCGACAGGGTTTCGGCTTGCGTGGCCGTCAAGTACAGCTCGGCATCGACCGCCGATACCGGGTTGGGCTGGATGGAGAGGTCGTAGGCCGCGGCCGTGGCGTTTTCGTTGGCCACGCCCGTCACGGCGAAGCAAATCTGAACGCTATCCGTATATACACCATCCATCTGAACGAAGACTTCGCCGGCAGCGTCTTTGAGTTCGATATAACCGTCCCCCTTATCCTTGTGGATACCGTCGTGGTTTTGGTCGTAAACCGTCAACACATAGCAACCGGGTACTTTCGCCGTATCCAAGACCACCTTATTGGAGCGCGTACCGGGATTGTTCAATTCGCGGTACGGACCGCCGGTCTGCAAGGTGTCATTGTCTTTCTTCAGCGTCCACGTGATTTCGTTGCCGAATTGATCTTGTACGATATCCAACGTTACCGGTACACTGGCCGTATAACCGCCCCATCTGACCATCGTGGTCTCGACCTCGTTATGTTCCGTACCCGTATAGGCTTCGCCGTTGACTTTCGTCAGGCGGAACGTCACCTTGTCTCGCAGGTTCATGCTGATGGGCAACATCAATTCGAACGCCACATTGACACCATCGCGGAAATTGTCCGTCGTCAATTCGATTTCCTGCGTGCCGAGGGCGGAAACGGCCTCCAACTGCAGACTCGTAATTTCCTTTTCACATAACTTATTGGCGATACGCAATTGGGCTTTTCCCATCGCATCGCAAGCCAGATAAGGCAATTGTTCCGCATTCAACATCCAAACGACATAGGGGGAAGGCGCACCGATATGGGTCATTTCCGCATGGCAGGCGTTCATGACTTCCGTATGCGACTCGGTGATATAGACGAGCACTGACAAATCCTCCAGTTTCAACGCCACGTCCTTGATGCTTTCCGGCAAGTCCGCTTCAAATTTCCTGGTAATGAGTTTACCTGCCGCCAAATCGGTGATTTCCTCACCCCACTGGCCGGTCAGGAAGTCACGCAACGCATGCATATGGCTGTATTGCCCGTCCATGATTTGGGCGGGATTGGCCGCCATACCGCTTTGGGGACCGGGAATAAAGTCCTGCAACAACGCGACGTTGATGTAATTGGTCGTGGCTTCAGGCTTAGCCGTGTAGTAGATTTCGACATCCACCGTGAGTTTGCGCGTGGCCCAGTCAATCGAAGCCTTGGCGCCCACATTGACATAGGACGGCATATCCAACACTTTCGGTGCCGTGGTCGCCCATTTGGTATCGATGACATACATTACGTCACCCTCGAAAACATGGCGGTTGATGGTGCCGGCCGGCCAACCGAAATCCTCGGCGCCACTCTGCTCATATAAGGCATCGCCGTAGGCAGTCGTCAAATCGGGGGTTTGACCTTTGGCATAATAACCCTGATGGATATTGATGACGAAAGCCTGCTCCGGATAGGCGGCCACGATGCCGTTGGATGTCCGGTGCGCACGCGGGCAGTTGCCGCAGCCTATGCCCGTAAATTCTTCTATCAGAATCTTGCGGTTCTGCGCCTCGGTCGAAACCAGGGTCGGCGTTTCCTGGGCCATGGCGGCCGCACCGGAAAGCCATAACAGGCCGAGGCCTATTGAAAATAAACGTTTCATGTGTATGGGGTTTAAATTATTGTTCGTTTGTTTTTTATTCAAAAGCCGACATGAATTCCTCCACCATCTGCCGCAACTCGTCTTCCGTTACGGTTTGATAGGCTTTCGGGATATTGAAGGCTTTGGGATCCGTTGTACCGTATTGCAGGCTTTCCGGCGTAAAAACCGTTTTGACCGTAACGTCCTGCATGTGGTTTTTCATCGTCACGCTATAGGCCAGCGGGAAACCTTCCAAACCGATGAACGAGCCTTCCACATAGTTGAAAAAGGCCGGGCAGAAGTCTTCCACATAATAAATCTCGAACGACATATCCGCCTGGGGCGTCTCATAAGAGCCGACGGCCCGCTTGGCCGTATAGCCGTGAATCGTTTTCGTTTCGCCGGTGGGTTTCAGGACATAATTGCGCACGTCGCCCGTATCGCGCATTTCGTCCAACGTCTCCACAATCACGTATTTACCCAAACCGATGCGCGAGAGATTGAGCAGGTTGTAAGCGCGGTTTTCTTCTGCGTTGAGGATAGCCTTGGCGGCTTCTGTATTCATGAGCAACTTCGTGTCCGAAATCTTGATTTCGGCCGACTGCGGCATCTGCGCCAATTCCTCGGCCGGCAAGTCGCTCTCGTAGGTGATTTTATATTGAATCGTCCCTTGGAACGGTTTGACCGCTTCCTGCGCCGCAACACGGCCCAAGCCGCATAGCGCCATCATCGGCAGGCAGAGGAACAGGCCTATCTTTCTCATATTCATCATTGCTTGTTTTCGGCTTCATCCGGTTGCGCTTCGTTTTCTTTAACAGGCTCCGGTTCCGGCCATAATGCAAACGCCTGGTCTTTCAATTCCAAAAAGAACAGGCGCGTATTCTCCCAACCTTCCACCCCTCTCGTTTGCCAACGGTTGCAGGCGAACGGATCGGCCGTCACCTCGCCGCCGCACAGCATCGCCGCAAACCAATTGAAACAGGCATAACCCTTGTAGGCCATGTCCGACGGCAATACGTCGAAATGTTGGAAATAATGCCGTTCGAAACGCAACGAAAGTTCCCCGTCCTTGTCCCAATAAAACGGCTGATGGCAAATCAGGCGGATTTTCTTGAAATATTCGGGTTCTATTTTCGTGAACGACATCCAACGCGACGGGCCGATAAAGATTTTTTCAGCCGTGCCCTTCCCTTTGCGCAACGCAATCAGCGTGTTCAGCAAGGCGATTTCCTTGTCGGTGCAACCGATGAATACGGTCGGCCGGGCCGCCCGTACGGAAAACATCGTATCGAACACGGCTTCCAACTGCCCCATGCGGGCCGGCGAAAGGCTGTAATAGCGCAGATCGCAGGGCGCGTTGGTATCGGCGTTGAGCCGTTCCGTCAACAGTTGCGCGCGTTTGCGGAAAAAGACCGTCGAATCGTCGAACAACACATAGCGGTATTTCTCCGGTGCGAATTCGCGTTTCAGAAAACGCGCCATGGCCGCGGCCTGCGTCTCGTAGGCCGGCATACACTGAATGTAGAACGGATTGCCGACGGCCATCGAATCCTGCTCGGTCAGCGGATGAATCAACGGCAGACGGTGGGCTTCCGCAAAACGGCGGATCGTATCGAAGACTTTTGTATATACAGCCGCAATCAGGAAGTCGGCCTGCACCAGAGCCGGGTCGTTCAACGCCCGGTCCACCGAGGTGGGGCTGTCGGTCACGTCCCAGACCCGGTAACGGATTTCCGGCATCGTGCTGTCGTTGGCCGGCGCCATGAGCCGTTCGCCGTAGGCCGTCAGCCAGCCTTCCAAAAACGGCAGATA
>CAMWIS010000155.1 GCA_947174375.1 uncultured Bacteroidales bacterium | reverse complement strand
CTTTTTTCAACTGCGCGCGACGCGCCATGTAGGTTTTCTTGTCGAACATATCGTTATCCTCCTCTTTTTTATCGTTTGATGAATTTAACCGCCGCCCGTCCGTCCGCGCCTTCGAACACGCAGACGTAAAGCCCCGGTTTGAGGGCGGCCACGGGGAAAGTATAATCATTTTCGCCCGCCGCAAGATGCAGGTCGGCCGCCAACGTACCGGCGTTCTCGCCCAATACGTCCAGCAGATACAAACGGCCTTGCCCCTCCTTGGCGGCCTTGATACGCAGCTTCAACCCGGAATCCGTATGGCCGACCACGGCAAAACTGAAATCGCCGGTCGCGAACGTTTCCACGCCGACTTCGACATTAGCGGTTACTTCCACCTCTTGAACGCGGCCATCGGCATCCATTCTGCATACAACCGTATATACATCTTGGCGAACTTTCCCCGCATCGGCGCCCAACGCGAACTCCCGCGTTACGGTTTCGCCGGCGGCAACCGTGCCCCAGTCGGCAGGGCCTTCCGGCAGAATCAGGTAGTCTTTATCGGACGCGAACGTGGTTTTGATGTTTCGCGCCGCCGCCATACCCACATTGCGCAGACGCAACGAGACTTTGACCGTTTCGCCGCCGTCCAGCACGCCGTTGGGATTGTCTTCCCCGGCATCGTCTATCGTCAAGCCGACGAGTTGCAATTCGGGCGCCGTCGCCAACACCGAGAACATCCGGCTCATCGGTTCCGCCGCATCGTCGGGCGTCAATTCCACGGTATAACGTACCAAACGGTTGTCGGGCACATCGGACGACAGGCTGAAAAATAGCTTTTTGTCCAAATCCACGACCGCCCCCGGCTCGCTCGCGGAGGTATATACATAATCTTCTTCCGCCTTGAAATACGGGTCATCCGAACGCAAACGCACGCGGAAACCGTTTACCGTTTCCTTTCCCAGGTTCTTGACCCGCAACGAGAGGCCGTAGCGTTTGCCGTATTCCCCGTCGGTGACCGCTTCGTCGCCGTCGTAGAGTTGCACCGACTCGGCGAATATGAACTTGCCTTCCGGCTCTTGGGCCTCGACCGTGATTTCATGATCGGCATAATCGCCCGCCCCGCCGTATATCCGGTAGGTGCCCGCCTGCAAGGCTTCCGTCGGCAACTCGGCCCGTCCATACGCATCGGCCGAAACGACGGCCAAGGGCATACCGTCCAAGTCGTTAAGCGACAACTGCGCGTAAGGGGCCGTCTGTACGCTCAACGAAGCCGTCCCCACCATAAACTCAGCCGCGCATTCGATAGGGGTAGGACGCGGTTTTTTCTTATACGGACGGTAGGACGGGTCGCCGAAAAGTTCATAGACTTCCCAATAATAGAGCCGCAAGATGGAACCGGAACCTTCCACGGCCATATTGCCCCGGTAAATGATATCGGAAGCCGTAACGGCCCATTCGGAGAAAGGCTCGCCGTGCGTGTGGTAAAAACAGTCGATGGCGCCGAGGCCCGTATTGCCGTAAGTATATTGCTTTCCACCGTTCTCGGCGATGTCCGTCACGCCCACGACCCAATAGAAATCCTCGTCGAAATAGGTTTTGTTCGTCGCACCTATATATACAACCGCCCCCTTATCCTCGCTGCGCAGCAACTGTTCGCCGAAACAAGGGATGCTCCAATTGAATTTGCCCGTAAGACAGCAGTTGCCCACCATCATGGGGTATTTATCCTTATTGAAAATCTTGTTCTGCAATACGGCATTGGATATTTTGGGTTCGCTCCATTCGTATTCCAGACCGTGCCCCGTATAAAACGCCAAGCCCGCCCCGGCGGAAAGCCGCGCGATGATTTCGTCTTCCATATCGTAGGAGGATGAAGCCGGCGCCGGATAGAGAAGGGGCGCAACGCCCTCTTCCGCGGCGGCATACGCCTGGATATAGCGCAAAGATGGATTGAGGTGCGACAGGTTGCTCGCAATATCGAAACCGGCCACCAACAGCGTCGTATCGACGAAACCGGCCGCCTCCTCGTTCAGGCGCGACATATACATCGTCTTGTTTATCTGCGGCATGAGTTCTTCCACCGTGGTGGCGGAGAAACGGCCCACATAGGCATCCGGCAACGTATCGCCCGTATATTCGACAAAATAGAGGTCGGTCACATGGTTGCCGGTAACGTTATACATCGGCAGATTGGGCTGACGGCTGGGAAAGGGCGGAATTTCCGCGACATCCCCCACGAGCAAGACATAGGTGGGCGCCGGCTCCGTTTCCGTGGCCTCATCATACAGCTTTTTGAGATAGGCGCGAATCGATTCGGCCGTATTGCCGACCTGTTCGTCAGACGTATAGGCCGCTATGACCTCATACCCCTGCTGACGCTTCCAGGCGATAAACGCCTGCAAGGCATCCTCGAACTTGGGGTCGGCCACGATGGCATAACGCAACGGTTGCTCCCCCATGACCCGGCTCGCCTTGGCCGCCTTGAAAGGCATGGCCTCGGAGGCTTCCAGCCGAAAGGCCGCCGCATTGACGCCCGCCTGCTCCGCTACGCGAAAGCCATTGGAGTGATAACGCCGCTTCTTGGCCTGCGTGGCGTCGTAGTCCGCGCCCTCGAAGTGCAGCGCAAACGCCAAGTCCGTATGGACGCGCAGACGGTTTTGGACGGGGTCGTATCCGACGGGCGAAACGATGAGTTTGGCCAAACGCACGCCGCGGCTTTCGCCCATGATTTCAACCCGCACCAATTCCGGCGCCTGATAACCCTTGACCGCATAGGCCTGTTTGTCGTAAGCGAAAGCGGGAGCCGCCGTGACGTTTTTGCTGACCGGCGCCTGCATCGGGAAAAGCGGCAACTGACCGTAGGCCGACAGGCTCACGGTTTCGACCTTATCGCGCAGGATTTCGACCACGGGCACCGCCCCCTGCGGGATTTCGATAATCTTGATATAGGCGGGCAAGGCGGGCTGACCGATGGCACCCACCGGCACATAGCCGTCGATGCTTAAAGACAGGAATTGGCCGTGTTCCGGCACGTCCACCGTGTGCACGTCGCTAATCTGCCCCAACGTCATCCGAACGGCCATGCCGTCGAACGTCGCGCTTTCCATTTGCCACGCATTGGCGATATTCTTTTTGACTGAAAGCGGCTTGGCCACAGGCTCCGACGCGGCGGCACGCCCCGCCGACAACGCCAGCACACAGCCTAGGATGAATAGCGGCCGCAGCAACAGCACGATTCGTTTCAACTGCATCATTTTAGATCCGGGTAAAGTAAACTTGAATATGCAAATATAAGCATTTCGGAAACAAAAAGCCATAGGAAAGCGGCAACGTCCGACAGGGATAAAACGAAGGGGCGTCGCTCCGTATGGAACAACGCCCCTTGCTATGTTTCAAGTCGGACCGCTACCCCCGCGCCCTGTCCCTATGCGGAACGCGGGCCACCGGCGGCTCGGACAGACCTATGACGTC
>CAMWIS010000154.1 GCA_947174375.1 uncultured Bacteroidales bacterium | reverse complement strand
GTCCGGCAGCGCCAAGGGCGGCCATACGTCGCCCGCCCCGGCCCATGCGCTCCCCGCGCCGGCCATATACAGCCAGCCGGTCAAGCCCAACCGCCAGGCCCAAGCCCGGCGCCGTATCCACCAACCGCGTCCGCGCATCCGCCTACAGATTCTCTTTCAAAAACCGCGTCATCGTCTCATACAGATGCTCGCGCGCCGCCCCGCCGGTCAGGCTGTGGTTACGGTTCGGATAAGCCTGGAACGAGAACGGCTTCAGATGCGCCTGCAATGCGTCCACAAGCATCATGCTGTTTTGGAAATGCACGTTGTCGTCGCCCGTGCCGTGTGCCAGCAAATAAGCGCCTTGCTGCTTGTCGGCCCAGTAAATCGGCGAATTGGCATCGTAGCCGCCGGGGTTCTCGGCCGGCGTGCGCATGAAACGTTCCGTATATACATTGTCGTAATACCGCCACGAGGTCACGGGCGCCACGGCCATCGCCGCCTTCCAAAGCCCGTCGCCACGGAACAGGCAGGACGACGACATAAAGCCGCCGTAACTCCAACCCCAAATCACCACGCGGGCCGGATCCACGAAATCCCACTGATCCGCGATATGGCGCACGACGGCCATCTGATCCTGCGTCTCGTAACGTCCCAACTGCAAATAGGTACATTTCTTGAAGGCCTCGCCCCGCCCGCCGGTGCCGCGGTTATCGACGCAGAGCACGATATAGCCCTGCGAAACGAGATAGCTGTACCACCAGTAGTCCATGCCGCCGTATTGGTTCAGCACCTGCTGCGAGCCGGGCCCGCCGTAGAGGAACATCAAGACCGGATAGCGGCGGCCGGCCTCCATTTTGGTCGGTTGCATGACCCAATAATACAATGTATCGAAGCCCGCGGCCCGCTCGGCCAAGCGGTCCAACAGGGCTTGCGTACCGGGCGTGCCGTCGCCGGCCGGCTGGATCGTGTCGGGAAACGGTGTCCGGTAGCGGCCCACGGCCATCTTGCCGAAACGGCGTTGCGGCTGGTCGTCGGCCTGCAGGCGCGTCTGCATATCTTCGTTGCCCTCTATGACCGACAACAGCTGTTCGCTCTCGCCGTCCAGCGCATATTCGCAGTAGCGCGGCGCCGTGCCGGCGGCCGAATGCATAAGAATCACGCGCCGGTAGTCGTCGGAGAACAAGGCGCGGCAAACGCCGCCCTTGGCTTGCAGTTCATAGGCCAGACGGCGCAAGCCGCGGCCATCCAAGCCCGCCGACATCACCTCTATATTGTAGGGTGCGCTGTAGTTGGCCGAAAAATAGACGCGGCCATGCCGTTCGTCCACGCCATAGAGGCGGTTGACCTCGTAGTTGCCCTTCGTCAGCTGACGCAACGGATTTCCGTCGAAGTCATAGAGGTAGAGATGGCGGTAGCCGTCGCGTTCGGAGGCGATGAGCCAGCGGCTTTCGTCCGAGAAGCAGTAGATATCGTCCGTGATTTCGATATAGCAGTCGTTGCGTTCATCGTAGAGCGGTTTGGCCAACGGGCTGACCCAGGCTGCCGCCACGGGTTCCGCCGACACTTTCTTGGCCACCGACGTCTTGATGAAGGCGGCCTGCGCCCCGTCGCTCTCGGCCTGCCACCGCCAGATGCGCAGATGGTTCTGATGGCGGTTCAGCGTATAGAACAGCAACGTATTGGACTTGGGCGTCCAACGCAGACGCGGGATATAGGCCACCGCGTCGCTCGCGCCGCCCGTGCTGTGGGCCTCCGTCCGACAGAGCGGTTGCGTGCGGTGCAGCGACAGGTCATAGACGATGAGCTGCACGGTGGAGTTGTCTTCGCCGGCCTTCGGATATTTATAGACGTAAGGCCGCGGATAGAGCGGCCCCCACTGCGTGAAGCCGAATTCCGGCACGCGGCTTTCGTCCGACCGCAGGTAAGCGATATAGCGGCTGTCGGGACTCCACGCATAGGCCTTCGTAAAGCCGAACTCCTCCTCATACACCCAGTCGGTATGGCCGTTGAGGATGCGGTTGAACGCACCGTCCTCGGTCAAGGCCTGTTCGGACGCTTTGTCCTTGAAGTCGAATACATAGAGGTTGTTGTCGCGTATATACGATAAGCGGCGACCGTCGGGCGAGAACGCGGGTTCCTGTACCGCGCCCTTGAGCGGCAGCACGCGCATCCCCTGTCCCGAAGCCGCATCATCGGCCGTCGCCCACGTCAACAGGTAGGCCGAACAGCGGTAAGACCAACGGTAGATGGCTTCCCGCTCGGCCAACAGCAACACGGCGTCGCGCTGCGGGTTCCAGATAAAGTTGAACACCGGGTTTTCGGCCGGCAGCGACAAGGCCAAAGCCACCTCCGCCCAACGCACGAGCGTGTCGCGCCCTACCTCCTGCTTGTTGCCGTCCTGACGGACGCGCACGAGGCCGACGTCCTCCCATACATCGTAACTGTCCCCCTGCAAGCGGTATTGCAGGCCGGCCGGCGTACGGACCTTATAAGCCGGGTCGTGAAAAATCGCTGATACCGTCATATCCGTCGTCTGTGCTTGGCCTTGGCAAACGCCCGCCAACCCGACAAGGCCGGCGAATGCGGAGACGAGGCCGTTTTTCCATATCTTTCGCATATTTCCCATTGATTGTTCCTTGAATGTCTATATGAGTTTGCGGCTGAGCGCCATGAGCCACGACCACGGCAGGCAGTTGGCCAAACGGCGGTGCCAGCCGTTCCAAAAGCCGTAAGTCACCACGGCTTTGTTGCGCCGCGCCGCCCGCAACGTGTGCCGCACGACGTTTTCGGCCGTCGTCATCCAAAACGCGTCGATACGGCCGAGCTGCTTGAGCGTGTAGGTCTCGTTGCCGATGGCCCAGAAATCCGTGCGCACGGGCCCCGGACAGAGCACCGTAAGCCCCACCTTGCGGCCGGCCGCCGCTAGTTCCCGCCGCAGGGCGCGGCCATAGAACAGCACGAACGATTTGCTCGCCGCATAGACGTTCATGCCCGGCAGCGGGCAGAACGCGGCCGTGGACGCTATTTCCACGATGCGGCTCCCCGCCGCCATATACGGCAGGCACATCTCCGTGACGCGCACCAAAGCCTTCACGTTCAGGTCTATCATACGCCCGGCCCAGTCGGGGCCGACCGCCTCCCAGTTGCCGAATTTGCCGAAGCCGGCCGCATTGACCACCCAGCCCAAGGCGGGCTTTTCGGCGGCCAACGTGGCTTCCAGACGCGCCAAATCCGCGGCCTGACACAAGTCCAAGGCCAGGATACGGCATTCCGGAAAAGCCCGCCCCGCTTGCTGCGCCTCGCGGCGGCCGGCTTCGACGACGGCCGTCATGGCCTCCGCCCGCCGTGCCACAAGCCACAGTTCGGCACAACGGCCGTCGCGCGCCAACTGGCGCACGAATTCGGCCCCCAGCCCGGAGGACGCTCCGGGTATAAAGGGCGGTTTGTTTGGAATTTTTTAGATAGAACAAAAAAAGTGTGGTTTTAAAAACGACGCG
>CAMWIS010000153.1 GCA_947174375.1 uncultured Bacteroidales bacterium | reverse complement strand
CGGTAAGCCATGCGGTACCGTCCCTGGCGGCTGACGGCCGGTGCCACGCTGTTTCTCGACCGGGACGGCGTCATTAACCGCTGTGTGGAAGCGGGCTTCGTCGGCAGCCGGGAGGCGTTCGAATTCCTGCCGGGCGTTTTGCCGGCCTTGAAGACGGCCGCCGGCCTGTTCCGGCATATCTTCGTCGTGACCAACCAGCCGGCCGTGGGCATGGGGCTGATGACGGAGGCGGAATTGACGGCGTTGCATACGTGGATGTGCGGTGAAATAGGGGCGGCCGGCGGCCGGATCGACCGTGTGTACAGCTGTCCCGACCCGAAGTCGGCCCGGAGTTTTTACCGGAAGCCGGCCGTGGGCATGGGCTTGCGCGCCCAGCGGGAGTTCCCGGATGTGGCGTTCGCCGATGCGTTCATGGTGGGCGACACGCGGACGGATATGGCTTTCGGGCACAGGCTCGGTATGCATACGGCGCTTATAGGCGCCAATCCGGCGGCCCTGGCGCCGCCCTGCCTGGCGGAACGCCGTTACGACAGCCTGGCGGCCTTTATAGAAGCGATAACAACGATATGAAACACAATAGCGGATTTTACAGAGGGATAGGCCTGGGACTGTTGGTCTTGGGCAGCTGGTTGTTCAATGGCGGTCCGGCCTGCGCGGCGGCACCCGCCGACACCAACCGTTTGGACGCCAAGGGGCGCAAACAGGGGCTGTGGGTGCGTCAGGACTCCACGCGCCGTTTGTTTTACGAGGGACATTTCAAGGACGATATGCCGCAAGGCCGCTTCATTTATACCGACCACGAGGGCGTGCTCGTGTCCGAGGCCTTTTATTTCCGTGGCGGCTACGCTTCCTACAACCGATTCTATTATCCCGACGGCAAACTGCTTTCCGAAGGCTATTACTTAGACAGACAGAAAGACAGCCTTTGGGTTTATTACCGCGAGGACGGCCGCCGCATCCGCAGCGTGACCTACCGGAACGGCCGCCAGGACGGTATGGAACGCCTTTACGATGACGAAGGCCGCGTGATGGAAGAAACGCAGTGGTTCCGCGGGCTGCGGCAGGGGCCTTGGTGGAAGCGAGAGGCACAGGGCTATCAGTCGGGCACCTATCATCTCAACAAGTCGCAGGGCGTTTATCAGGCATTCTATCCCGACAGCGCGCGCTATATCGTCGGCAACTACGATGACGGCGCAAAGGAAGGATTGTGGTCGTTTTACCTGCCGTCGCCCTCCAACCGCCTCTATAAAGAGGAAGTGTACCGTCAAAACCGACTGACGGAAAAACGGCTGTTCCTGCAAGTGGCGGGTGAATTGCGCGCCATCGCCGTCGATACCGTCGTGGCCGTGCTCAAGAGCCCGGACGGCATGGGCGACGTCTTTACCCGGGGCGGGGGCGTGCTGCATAGCGACGAATCGTTTGACAACGTATGCCATATCATCGGCCTGGATCAGTTCTTTATGGCGAACGAAAGCGCGCTGGTGGCCTACCGGTTTACGGAAGACTTGCGTGAGGCCGACGGCATGGCGGAGCTCGTGCTCTCGGTGCCGTTGCCGTTTCCGGTCTATGCCGACGCCGACGCCGTACAGAATCTGAAAAGCGTCTGGAACCGCGCGGCCGTGCCGGCGGAAGGCGGGGAGGAGGCCGGCGATGAATAGGAATGGCCGGCTCCGCAAGCGGTGGCTCGTATGGGGCTTGGTCTGCCTGTTGGCGGGCGGCGCCCCTGTGCATGCGCAAAGCGGCGGCTATTCGTTCGAATTCCTCAATATGACGAATCCGGCGCGTCAGGCGGCCTTGGGCGCCGAATTCCTTTCGGTCCGCGACGCCGATATCCAGTTGGCCCTGGCCAACCCGTCGCTGATTACGTCCGAAATCCACAACAGCCTGTCGGTCAACTACGTCAACTATTTCAGCGGCATCAACTACGGCTTTGTCTCCTATGCCCGCCATTTCGATAAGGTCGGCAATTTCGCGTTCCACCTGCAGTTCGCCAACTACGGGGACATCACGACGACCAACGAGTTCGGCGCGGAAACGGGCGAGGCGACGGCCAACGACGCCGCCATCATCCTCGGCTGGGGACGTTCGTTGGATACCCACTTCACGATAGGCGCCAACCTGAAATTCATCGGCTCGTTCATCGACCGCTATTCGGCCGTCGGCATGGCCGTGGATGTGTCGGCCACCTATACGAATACCTCGCGGATGTTCGCCGTTTCGCTGTTGTTGCGCAATATGGGCGGCGCGCTCAAGACCTATGGCGGCGATGGCGGCAACCGGATGCCGTTCGAAGTGGCCGTGGCCCTGTCGCAGAAGATACCGCACGCGCCGTTCCGCTTCTTGTTCGAGTTTCCCAACCTGCAGAAATGGAATCTGAATTACGACGACCCGTTCGGCCCGGTCGACCTCGTGACGGGCGAGCGCAAGACGCGCAGCAAGGCCGGCGACTTCTTCGACGACCTCGCGCGGCATATCGTCATCGGCTTGGAGTTGATACCGTACAAGGGCTTCTATTTGCGTGCGGGTTACAACTACGACCGCGGTCAGAATATGAGTACGACGGGCAAGCCCGGCATGGTCGGCTTCTCGTGGGGCTTCGGCTTCCGCGTCTATAAATTCAATTTCAGCTACGCGCGCTCGGCCTACCATTTGGTCGGCTCACCCAACTACATCAGCCTCTCCATCGACATCGACGCCATCCAGAAAAAAGGCTTCAAGAACATGAAGTGGTACGAGTAAATTTCTTAACTTTGCATTATCTTAATAGATTGAACCTATGAAAACCAAAAAGATTTTAGCGATGGCCTGTCTGCTGTGCGGAGGCTTGTTTGGGGGACACGCCCAAGAGGCGGAGGCGGACAGCACCGGTATTGCCATCGACAGCGTGTATAAGGACGGGATACGGCACATCGTATCGACGGATTACGAGATTTATAGATTATGGACGACCGATGCGGCGTTCAATCTGAGCTATGCGGACGTTCCCGGCGATACGACGCCTTATCGGCTGAACATCGCGTTCAATGAAGGCCGGTTCACGATGTCGCCCGGCAAAAACAAACTGATCTTGAAACTCAAGAAGGTCAAGGCCCCGATGGAACTCTACGATACGAGGCTGATCAAGCTCGGGCAAGACGATTATGTAGCCGAAGAGACGAAAGACGGCACCTATTATTATATTACGCCCGCTTTCGCCATTTCCGAAGCGCAGATCCAACAGTTGGCCGGAAGCAAGGTCGTCAAGTTCCGACTGGTGCATGATAAAGGCAAATTCGACCGGGAAGACAAGGATAATGTCATGCCGTCGGGCCTTCAAACCGCCTATCAGGCGATTCAAAAACGTCTGAAAGAGACCACCGAAACGGTAGCGCCCGTCGAAACCAAGGCCGCGGCGGTTCCGGTTGAGGAAGAAGCGCCTGCTGTTTGGGTTGTACCGGAGGAAGAAACACCCGCCGTTTGGGTGGTGCCGGAAGAGGATACGGACGGTG
>CAMWIS010000152.1 GCA_947174375.1 uncultured Bacteroidales bacterium | reverse complement strand
GAGTTGGAGAACAGGTAGGGACGCGAACGCTGACGCAGCATATCGATGATTTCCTTGTGACCCGTCGTGAAACCGCCGACCGCACCGCCGAACGCCTTGCCCAACGTGCCGGTGATGATGTCCACCTTACCGCGGCAGTTGTACTGTTCGGTTACACCGCGGCCCGTTTTGCCGACCACGCCGGCCGAGTGGCTTTCATCGACCATGACCATGGCGTCGTATTTTTCGGCCAGGGGCAGAATCTTGTCGAGCGGCGCCACATTGCCGTCCATCGAGAACACACCGTCGGTAACGATGATGCGGAACCGTTGCGCCTGCGCTTCCTTGAGGCAGTTTTCCAGTTCGGTCATATCGCCGTTGGCGTAGCGGTAACGTTTGGCCTTGCACAGACGCACGCCGTCGATAATCGAAGCGTGGTTGAGCGCGTCGGAGATAATGGCGTCCTCTTCGGTAAGCAGCGGTTCGAACACGCCGCCGTTGGCGTCGAAGCAGGCCGCATACAGAATGGCGTCTTCGGTACCGAAGAATTCGGCAATCTTACGTTCCAGTTCCTTGTGCAAATCCTGCGTACCGCAGATGAAACGCACCGAGCTCATACCGTAGCCTCTCTCGTCCAAGGCTTTCTTGGCGGCCGCAATCAACTTGGCGTTGTTGGACAGGCCGAGGTAGTTGTTGGCGCAGAAATTGAGGACTTCCTGGCCCGTCTTAACCTTGATGTCGGCCTTCTGCGGCGTAACGATAATGCGTTCGTTCTTGTACAGACCGGCTTCCTGAATGTTTTTGAGTTCCGTTTGCAGGAACTGCTGAAATTTTCCGTACATGGTATGTTGTATTTTTATGTTGTTTTCTATTCCGTGTGCAAATATAATGAAAATTGAGCGAAAGTGGGGCGTGTTTGGATTATAGCGCGGAATATTCTACTTTTGCGCATCGTTTAAGGTTTGAATATTTTAACATTAAATCATAAAACAAGATGAAAAAGAGTTTAATCGTTGCCGCCTTGCTTTTTGTGTTGGGTACGGCAAGCGCCATCGCCCAGCCTCGCGCCGTGGGCGTGCGTCTCGGTTATGGTGTTGAATTTTCGTACCAGCACGGCATGGGTGACAATATGCTGTCGATTGACGCCGGTTTGCCCGGTTTCAACGGCATTGAAGCCGCCGTTACCTACGACTGGATCAACCCGTTCCACACCTCGATTCCCTGGAATAACAAAGGTGAATGGAATTGGTCGCTCGGTGTGGGCGGCGCCGCCGGTTTTTATTGGGGTGGTTCCAGCGCTTTCGTAGGCGTAGCCGGCCGTGTAGGCGTGGAATACAACTTTTGGTTCCCGCTCCAACTTTCGGTGGAATGGCGTCCCGCTTTCGGCCCGACGTTCTCCAAAGGCGGTTGCGGCTACTATAGCGGTGGCCTGTATGCCGGCGGTATCGCCATCGGCGTCCGCTACAAATTCTAAACGGCGTTGCAACGCATAAAAAAAGGAGGTCTTTCGACCTCCTTTTTTATTATCGCCCGTTTCCTTTAAAACTTGTAATTGACCCCGACGTTGACCCAAGCCGATTCCCAATCGCCGAAATCGAATTCGAGGTTCAGACCGAGGGCATCGGTAAAGTGGTAGGTGGTGCCGAGGATGAACGCGCCGGAAACCCAAGCGTCGCAGCCAGAAACTCTAAAGACAGCGACATTGGATTTTACACGCTGGCTCCACGGCGTTACCGAAGCGCCCAAGGCCACACCGCCATAGACTTCCCATTCGGGCACCAACACGTTGAAACGGTAGGTTGTCCGTGCACGGAGACTGATACTATGATACGAGTAATGTCCCGTAGTGTTTACCAAACCTCTATACATAACCGTAGAACCACTCCACATATAGCCCACCTGGCCGCCGATCGTGAACGTGCCTTTCCACACCCGCGCCAAGGCGTAGTCGTAAGTGGCGTTGACCCCCACGATATCCGACAGCCCCACCCGGAGGCCGATAATGGACATCCCTTTGGACGGGCCTTCGTAAACGCCGCCCGCCTTGGCCGTCGCGGGCATCGCCAACAAGGCGGCCATGCCCAGCATCAACATCAGTTTTTTCATGACTTGCTTATCGTTGGTTGATGATTACTGACCGCACCATTCTTCCACTTCCTGTACCGTCTTGGGAATCTTGGGCCCCAACAGGCTGCCGCCCTTTTCGGTAATCAGCACGTCGTCTTCGATGCGGATGCCGCCGAAATCCTTGTAGGATTCGAGCTTGTCGTAGTTGATGAAGTCGGTGAACTTGCCCTCCGACTTCCAAAGGTCGATGAGCGCGGGGATAAAATAAATGCCGGGTTCGACCGTGAGCACGAAGCCGGGTTCCAGCTTGCGGCCCAAACGCAGGTAGGCCAAGCCGAACTGTTCCGAACGCTTGATTTCGTCGTCGTAGCCGAACAGGTTTTCGCCCATGTTCTCCATATCGTGTACGTCCAAGCCCATCATGTGGCCCAGGCCGTGCGGCATGAACAAGGCGTGCGCGCCCTGCATGACGGCTTCGTCCACATCGCCTTTCATCAGGCCGAGTTCCTTAAGGCCGGAGGCGATGATCTTGCAGGCGTTGAGATGGTAGTCGCGGTAAGGCAGACCGGGTTTCAACGTGTCGATGGTTTCCATATTGGCTTTGAGCACGATTTCGTAGATTTCTTTCTGACGCGTGCTATAGACGCCGCCCACCGGCGTGGTGCGCGTAACGTCGGAGCAGTAGTTGGAGTGCACCTCCGCGCCCGCGTCGGCCACCATGAGCCGGCCCTCTTTGAGCAACTGGTCGTGATGGTGGTTGTGTAGCGTCTGTCCGTTCATCGACACGATGGGCGGGAACGACATACCGCCGTGGTGGGAGGCCACGATGCCTTCCATGGCGCCGACCACCTGGTATTCGTAGTTGCCCGGCTTGCAGAGGCGCATGGCCACCGTGTGCATCTGATGCGCCACGATCATGGCCTGTTCGATTTCCTCCACTTCCTCGCGCGTTTTGATGGAACGCTGCTTGACAATGGCTTTGATGAGTTCCACCGACTGGTTTTTGGCCAGTTCGCCCAGCGGCATGGACAGCCACTTGGAGAGTTTGATGGCCACGTGCATACGGTAGGGGTTCACAAAGTGGATGCGCTGGTGGCTCAACACCGCCTTATGCAACAGCTCGGCCAAGTCCTTGATGGGGGCCGTATGCTGTACGCCCACGCGCGCCGCCTGTTCGGACACGCTGGGCAGATGCCCCATCCAAATGATGTCGTCCATCGTCAAATCGTCGGCGTAAAGCCAATCCTGGTCGGCGTCCACGTCGATGACCCCGACCATACCCGGTTCCTGCAAACCGAAAAAATACAGGAAATTGCTGTCTTGACGGAACGGATAGGTGTTGGCCGCATAATTGGCCGACGCTTCCTCGTTGGCCGGAAATACAATCAGGCCGCTCTTCACGTCTTTTTTCAACTGCGCGCGACGCGCCATGTAGGTTTTCTTGTCGAACATATCGTT
>CAMWIS010000151.1 GCA_947174375.1 uncultured Bacteroidales bacterium | reverse complement strand
GGCCAGACTTCCGACACTTTATCCACGTAATGAAACTGTAAATCTTGCGTATAGCGCGACGGTATCTCTTCAATCTGCGGCCGGTTCTCTTTGCAAAGAATCACCTCTTTGATATTGGCGCGACGGGCGGCCAGAATCTTTTCCTTGAGACCGCCCACGGGCAACACCTGCCCGCGCAACGTGATTTCGCCCGTCATCGCGACGTCGGCCCGCACCTTGCGGCCCGTAAAGGCCGACAGCATGGCCGTGAACAGCGCGATGCCCGCCGAAGGGCCGTCTTTCGGAATGGCGCCCTCGGGCACATGCACATAGACGTCCTGCCCTTCCACGGCTTTCCACGCGATGCCCAGTTCCTCGGCGTGCGTCTTGATGTATTCGTAAGCCAGCGTGGCCGACTCCTTCATCACGTCACCCAGGTTGCCCGTCAGGTGCAAGCCGCCCTTGCCTTTGGAGAGCGAAGCTTCGATAAACAGGATGTCGCCGCCCGTACGGCTCCACGAGAGGCCGGCCACCACGCCCACCGTATCCTGTTTGAGGCGGCTGTCGTGCTGCGCCGACTCGGGGCCCAGCATCTCGCGCACGGCTTCCTTGGTCAAGACCGACTTGGCCTTGCCGGCACGCGGCTTGGCGGCCGTCCGTGCAGAGGCGCCCTTGAAGGCCGGGCTTTCGACCCACTCCCGCGCCTTGGCCCGCACGATTTCGGCGATGCGTTTTTCCAACTGCCGTACGCCCGACTCGCGCGTATAACGTGTAATAAGGTATTCGAGCACCTCGTCCGGAAATTCCATCCAACGGCCGCTCAAGCCATGTTCTTTCAAAATCTTCGGAATCAGATGCTTTTTGGCGATTTCCAATTTCTCCTCCACGACATAGCCCGGCACTTCGATGAGTTCCATACGGTCGAGCAGGGCCGGATGCATCTGCCCGAGGTCGTTGGCCGTGGCGATGAACAGCACTTTGGAGAGGTCGTAATCGACTTCAAGGAAATTATCGTGGAAATGCGTGTTCTGCTCCGGATCCAGCACTTCCAACAAGGCCGACGAGGGGTCGCCGCTGTAGCTCAGGCCGGCCACCTTGTCGATTTCGTCCAGCACGAAGACGGGGTTGGACGTCTCGGCCTTGCTCATGTTCTTGAGGATGCGCCCCGGCACCGCGCCGATATAGGTGCGCCGGTGGCCGCGGATTTCGGCCTCGTCGCGCAGACCGCCCAACGACATACGCACATAGCGGCGCCCCATCGCCCGCGCGATGGACTTGCCCAACGACGTCTTGCCCACGCCCGGAGGGCCATACAGGCAGAGTATCGGCGCTTTCATGTCGCCGCGCAGCTTGACGACGGCCATATACGACAGGATGCGCTCCTTGACCTTGTCGAGCCCGAAATGGTCTTCGTCCAACACGGCCCGCACCTTGGCCAGTTCGAAGCGGTCGGGCGTGTATTTGCCCCACGGCAAATCGACGAGCGTATGCAGGTAGTTCAGTTGAACGGCATATTCGGGCGACATCGCGTGCGTGCGCTCCAGCTTCATGAGTTCCTTTTCGAAGACGGCCTGCACTTCCTTGTCCCAGACCTTTTTCTCGGCCTTGGCCTGCAACTCTTTGATATCCTGCTCCGACGGACTGCCGCCCAATTCCTCCTGTATCGTCTTGAGCTGCTGGTTGAGCACGTATTCGCGCTGCTGCTTGTCCAAATCGGAACGTACCTTGGTTTGGATTTTGTTGCGCAATTCGAGCATCTGCAACTCGCGGTTCATATAGCCCAACAGCGCGCTGGCGCGGTCCACGAGCTTGCGTTGCTCCAAGAGCCGCTGCTTTTCCTGCTGCGAGAGGTTCATGAGCGAAGCCATGAAATACAGCAAGACGGTGGGACTGTCGATGTTGTTGAGCGCGAATTCGGCCTCGGACGGCAAGGAGGGCGAAAGCGAAAGCATCTGACGGAACAAATCCTTGACCGTGGCCAGCATGGCGTTGAACGTCTTGCTGAGCTTCTTGGGTTCGGTATCGTCGTAGGCTTCGGTTTCGGCCATCATATAAGGCGTGTTCCGCACCACTTTCTTGAGGCGGAACCGGCGCTTGCCTTGCAGAATCAACATATTGTTGCCGTCCGGCATCTGCAGGTTCTTGATGATGACGGCCAGCGTGCCCACCTTATATAGGTCTTTTTCCTGCGGGTCTTCGCTGTCTTTGTCTTTCTGCGCCACGACGCCGATGGGTCGATGCGCCTTATAGGCTTCGCGCACGAGCTGAATCGACTTGTTGCGGCCCACCGTGATGGGCAGCACGAGCCCCGGGAACAACACGTTGTTGCGCAGCGTCAGAATGGGCAGTTCTTCCGGAATTTCCACCCGGTTGAGATGCTCCTCCTCTTCCGCGTTCAACAATGGGATGTATTCGGGCGACCCGTCTTCGGCGCCCTCTTGTAAGGAACGGACGTTTTCTATCTTGATTTTCATGAATTTACTTCTTGTTACGGTTGTGATGCGTCGCTTCGTAAACCTCACGGAGAATGGCCTCGTCCGCTTCGGTAAGCGTCTTGTGACGGCGGCCGTACATCTGGCGCGCCGTTTCCAAGGCTTTATCAATCGGATAAGGCTTGCCCGCCCACGTAAACGACGGGATGAACTGACGCGGGAAGCCGGCGGCGGCCACATTGGCGCTTACGCCGACCACGGTACCCGTGTTGAACATCGTATTGATGGCCGTCTTGGAATGGTCGCCCATAAACAGGCCGCAGAACTGCTCGCCGGTCTGCACGAAGGCGTCGGCGGCATAGCTCCATACCTTGACGGTGCTGTAATCGTTCTTGAGATTGGAATTGTTGGTGTCGGCCCCCAGGTTGCACCATTCGCCCAAGACGGCGTTGCCGAGGAAACCGTCGTGCGCCTTGTTGGAGTAGCCGAAAATGACGGCGTTGTTGACCTCGCCGCCCACCTTGCAGTGCGGGCCAATCGTGGTGCCGCCGTAAATCTTGGCGCCCATTTTGATGACGGAGGCTTCGCCCACGACCAACGGGCCGCGCAGCATCGCGCCCTCCATGATTTCCGCATCCTTGCCGATGTAAATCGGGCCCTCCGAAGCGTTGAGCATCGCCATTTCGACGCGCGCCCCCGCCTCCACGAAGATGTTTTCGGCCCCGATGACGCGGTTGGTGGCCGAAAGCGGCTGGCTCGCCCGACCGGCGGTCAAGGCCGGCACGTCCAATTTAATCTGTTCGGCGTTGAGCAGGAAGATATCCCAGTTGTTTTCGATGACGCGGACCGGACGGTCGTATTCGATTTCTTCCGTCACGGCTTCGCCGCCGTCCATCCCGCCCTTGATATGGTGCGCGATAATCAAATCCTCGCTCGACAAGGCCTGATCGGCTTTCAAGCCCGTGACGGCCTTGACCAGAGCCGCATCCGGCAAAACGGCCGCGTTAATCAGGAGGTTGTCGTCCTGTCGCTTATAAACATCTGACGATGCCGACGAATAGCCTTGTGTAGATCACGGTGGTCGCCGTATCATTAA
>CAMWIS010000150.1 GCA_947174375.1 uncultured Bacteroidales bacterium | reverse complement strand
TGAGAAAAGCGCAAATGGTTTCATAGACCGAACGGGACAGATTGTCTTTCGACCGTTTGAATTCCACTTGATTGCCTTCTTTCTGCGCAATGATTTCCCTCAATTTTTCCGGTGTCATCATATATACCTTCTTTAAGTATGAAACTTATTTTCGGTAAAATTACGGCACCTGTTAGAGATTCCGAAGACAATATTCTTAAAAATATTAAAAGTTTCAAGGAGGGAAACAAAAAAGGCGCATGGGTAAACCTACCCATGCGCCTTAAGTGGATGCTTTCACCTACGGCAGACCGCAAAAAACGGCGGTTTCGGCCTAGTATTCGTCTTCGTGGAAGAAGAAGTCTTCCTTGGTCGGATAGTCGGGCCAAATGTCTTCTATGCCCTCATAGACGCCCATCTCGTCTTCCAGCTCCTCGAGGTTCTCCAAGACCTCCTGCGGCAAGCCGGAACGCATGGCGTAATCCAGCAACTCGGATTTAGTGGCGGGCCAAGGCGCATCTTCCAATTTGGAAGCCATTTCCAATGTCCAATACATAGCAGTCCTCCCTTCAAAAATTTTGCAAAAGTAGTATTTTTTTTCGGGTTTGCAAATCCGAAATAAACGTTTATAAATCAGTAATAAAACGCGTAGGTCAGGATATTGCAGCCCATTTCCAGGGCCTCTCGCCGGATGGCCTCCGAATCGCCGTGCACCGAGCCGTCTTCCCAGCCGTCGCCCAAATCGCATTCGTAGGTGTAGAAGCACACGATACGCCCTTCGTGGAGGAGCGCGAAAGCCTGCGGCGCCTTGTTGTCGTGCTCGTGCACCTTCGGCAAGCCGCGGCGGCTGTAATCGAAGACCTGGTTGAAGATGGGGTGCGTGAGCGGCACCGGCACGAACTCCTGTTCGGGAAACACCTTTTTCATCTCGCGGCGGACGAAGGCGTCCAGGCCGTAGTTGTCGTCGATATGCAGGAAGCCGCCGCCGGTAAGGTAACGGCGCAGGTTTTCGGCCTCGGCCTCGCTGAAGACGACGTTGCCGTGGCCGGTCATGTGTACGAACGGGTAGTTGAAGAGGTCGGGGCTGCCGACCTCAACGGTGGCATAGTCGCCCCGCAGTTGGAACGGCGCCGCGCCGTTGCAGAAGCGGATGAGGCCGGACAGCGACGTGGGGTTGGCGTACCAGTCGCCGCCGCCCCGGTACTTCAGCAGGGCAATCGTGAGGCGCGGCTCGGCGGCCCTGTCGGACGCCTGCGCGTGAAGCGAAACCCCGCACAGCCCGGTGACGAGCAGACACAGCCCCCACGCGTACCGTTGAAACAACCTCTTGGATTTCATGTCTTTCCGAACGCCCGTTTTAGATTACAGCAACGCCAGCTGGGCCGCGCAAGCCGCATAGAGGGCCGCGGTCTCGGCCCGGAGGCGGTTCGGCCCCAACAGCACGGGTATATATCCAACCTGCACGGCTTCGGCCACCTCTTCGGGCGTAAAATCGCCCTCCGGGCCGATGAGGACCGTCAGTCCTCCGCGCCGGAGCCGGTCCGACGCCTGCCGCAGCAAGGCCGCCAGCTCCACACGCGGATACTGCGCCCCGCAATAGGCGATGCACTTGAGCGGCGCCGAATCCATATCGGCGGGGGGCTCCGGCGCGCCCGCGGCCCTCTCCCCCTCCATGAACCCGCGCCAGGTGCACAGCGGCTCCAAGCGCGGCTTATACCGCTGTAGCGACTGCTTCATGGCCGACACCAAAATCTTCTCCATGCGGTCTTCCGGCAGCCGGTCGCGCTCCGTCCGGTGCGTCCGCACGAAGCCGAAAGCGGCCGTACCCATCTCCGTGGCCTTCTCCAAGAACCACTCCATGCGGTCGGTCTGCTTGGTGGGCGCCATGACGATGCGCACCCGCCCCCGCCGTTCGGGGTCGGCCACGGCCAGCACCTCCTCGACGCGCGCCTCGCAGCACTTGACGTCCACCGCCTCCAGCACGGCCCGGTACAAGGCCCCCTCGCCGTCCGTCACCTCGATGGCGTCGCCCGGGCGCAGGCGCATCACCCTGGCGCAATGCTGGCTCTCCTGGTCGGTCAGATAGCAGACCGCCGGCACGGCGGCGTGCGTGCCCACGGACGCGCACCCATCGAACCGGCGGGCGTAAAAACGTGTCAGACCCATATCAGCGCACCTGTACGACGTAATAATTCTTCTTGCCCTTCTGCACGAGGATATAGGCGTCGTTCAACAGCAGGCCCGTGTTGACGGGCGTTTCCTCGTTCACCTTCTCCTTGTTGACCGACACGCTGTTTTCCTTCAACGCGCGCCGCGCCTCCCCCTTGGACGCGAAAACGCCCGTTTCCTGCGACAGGAAGTCGATCATGCCCACGCCCGATTCCAAGGTCGCGCGGCTCATTTCGCAACGCGGTACGCCGTCGAAAACGGCCAAAAACATCTTTTCCGACAGATTCCGCAAGGCCTCGGTCGTGCCCTTGCCGAACAGGATTTCGGAAGCCTCCACGGCCGCGTTGTAGTCGGCCTCGGAATGCACCTGCACCGTGATTTCGCGGGCCAGCGCCTTCTGCAACGCCCTCAGGTGCGGCGCCTGCCGGTGTTCGGCCTCCAGCGCCTCTATCTCCTCGCGGCCCAGCATCGTGAAGATACGGATGTAGCGCGCCGCGTCCTCGTCCGAGCAGTTGAGCCAGAACTGGTAGAACTGGTAGGGCGACGTCCGTTCCGGGTCGAGCCATACGTTGCCGCTCTCGGTCTTGCCGAACTTGCCGCCGTCGGCCTTGGTGATGAGCGGACAGGTAAGCCCGTAGGCCTCCTCGCCCAGCTTGCGGCGGATGAGTTCCGTACCCGTGGTGATGTTGCCCCACTGGTCCGAACCGCCCATCTGCAACTTGCAGCCCTTGGCCTGGAAGAGATGGAAGAAGTCGAAGCCCTGCACGAGCTGGTAGGTGAACTCGGTGAACGACATACCGTCGGTGCCGGTTTCGCCCGAAAAACGTTTCTTGACCGAATCCTTGGCCATCATGTAGTTGACCGTGATGTGCTTGCCGATATCGCGGATGAACGCCAGAAAGCTCATGTCCTTCATCCAGTCGTAGTTGTTGACGAGCTCGGCGCGGTTGGGTTCGTTCGAGTCGAAATCCAGGAACTTGGCCAGCTGCTTTTGGATGCAGGCCTGGTTGTGCCGCAGCGATTCCTCGTCCAGCAGCTTGCGTTCCTGCGACTTGCCGGAGGGGTCGCCGATCATGCCCGTGGCGCCGCCCACCAGGGCCAGCGGCTTGTGGCCGCAGCGTTGCAGGTGCTTGAGCATCATGATGCCGACCAAATGACCGATATGCAGGGAGTCGGCCGTGGGGTCTATGCCCACGTAGGCCGTCACCAATTCCTTGTTCAACAGTTCTTCCGTGCCGGGCATCATGCTGTGCAGCATCCCCCGCCAACGCAGTTCTTCTACAAAATTCATCGTCTTATCTCTACCGTTTTATTATTGCATGATTAAAAAAAGCCGCCCCGAAACGCGGAGCGGCTTTTGTATCG
>CAMWIS010000149.1 GCA_947174375.1 uncultured Bacteroidales bacterium | reverse complement strand
GCGGCCGCGGCCAACGGTTTTATATATTCGTGCGATACAAGCCGTTCCGTTTCATGACGCTCGAAGCCCGCTACGCCCATACGCTGTACGACCACCGGTTTACGTCGGGCAGCGGCCTCAACGAAAGCCCCGGCGGCCTTCAACCCGAAATCAAAGCGCAGATCCGGTTCAAGTTTTAATTTTTATTTATTACCTTTGTGAGTTTTTAGTTCCGACATTTGTAACCACACGCCCATGTACGCGCCTAAAACCAAGCGATTCCTCGACATCGTATGCGCAGGCCTGTTGCTCGTGCCATGCACGCCCATCGTCCTGCTTACGATGCTGGTGTCTTGTTGCGTACAGCGTTCTTTCCGCGTCTTTTTCATCCAAACGCGCCTCGGTTACCGCAACCGGCCTTTCAAAATCATCAAGCTCCGCACGATGTCGAACGAGACGGACGGCGACGGACAGTTGCTGCCCGACGAAGACCGCGCCACTTCTTTCGGCAAGTTTCTCAGAAAGACCTCTTTGGACGAATTGCCCCAATTGATTAACGTGATCAAGGGCGATATGTCGTTGGTGGGGCCGCGGCCGTTCACGCCCGAAGACTGCGCGCGTTACGGCACGCCCGAACAGTTGGAAATCCGCCACAGCATCCGCCCCGGCCTGACCGGGCTGGCGCAGGTTCACGGCCGCAACGCCATCGACTTTGACCAACGCATCCGCTACGACCTCTTTTACGTAGCGCACGTCTCTTTCCCGCTCGACTGCGGCATTTTCTTCCGTACGGCCAACGTCGTATTGGAATAGCCGCGAACCCGCTCCCCTTTTATTCCATCAACGTAGATAACGCGACGGTGCCGATGCCGGCACTGCTGCCCACCACGGGCGTCACCTGGCCGATGAACGCCGGCTCCTTGCCCGTCAACGCTTTAAGGCGCGGCACCAAGGCCTCGGCCACCGGGCGGGCGGACTGGTCGGTGTATTCCACGGCATAGGCGTGCAAGCGACCGGTTTTGAGTTTGTTCTCCACTATTTTCATGACCCGCTCCACGCCCTTGCCCTGACTGGCGGCCGTGAACAATACGCTGCCCTTGCCGTTGCGGTCGGGCGTCACCACGGGCGCCAAGCCCAGGAACGTGGCCAGCCAGCCCTTCATGCGGCTGATACGCCCGCCCTTGATGAAATAGCGGACGGTCTTGGTCATGGCATACACGTTGGACTGCGCGCACCAAAGCGGAATCAGGCGTTTGAGGTCTTCGAAGCTGAATCCCTTGTCCAAGGCCTCCGTCACACGCAGGGCCAACAGCCCCTGGGCGCCGGCCAGCGTCTTGGTGTCGAATACGGCGATGGGCACGCCCGTCTGCATCTGCACCTTCTTGGCCATATCGACAAAGGCCTGGTGCGTGCCGCTCACGCCCGACGAAAGGTTGAGCACGATGACGGCCTTATAATAGGTGGCGATATACGACAGTTTGTTGTAGATGTTCTTAAGCGCCGGCAGCGAGGTTTTGGGATAAGGTTGCTTGGAGGCCAGATAATCGTAGAAATCATCGTGTTTGAGCGTTACCCCGTCCAGGAAAAGGCTGTCGCCGAGCTGCACCTGCAACGGCACATGGTGGATTTGATGCTTGAAACGGAGCCCGGCGTCCAAGTCCGACGCACTATCGACCATCACGGCGATGTCGTGGCGGCGATGCGCCTTGATTTCGACCTGAAACGCCATGTCGTCCACCTTGCTGGTGAGGATGTGCGCGCGTTCGCTCAATTTACGCACGGCGGTTTCCGGCGTGTCGGTATGGACGTGGATGCGCACCTTGTTGCTGTTGCCGGCCACCACCACGCTGTCGCCCAAGCCCTCCAAGTCGTGTTTGAGCCCATCCTTGTCGATGCCCTCGCCCGAGGCCAGGGCCTCCGTACAATAGCGGAACGTCATGACGGCATCCTCGTCGTCGGCCACGTTCAGTTCCGGCAACACGGCCTGCCGCGCGCCAACCAGGCCTTTCATATCGGCGTGGAGCGCGAAATCGACCATGCCCTTGGCGAAGAACCCGAAGCCCTGCGCCCCGGCGTCCACGAGGCCCGCGCCGCCCTTGTGCCGGTTGCGCGTGGCTTCCACCGCCTCCAATACCTTTTGGTAAGGCGCGCTGATCAGCGTGACGAAATCCGTGGTGTTGTCATCCATCAGACGTTGCAGTTCATCCGTCCACGCCTTGAGCACCGACAGAATCGTGCCCTCCACGGGATGCGACAGCGCGGCGTAAGTAAAGCGGACGGCCCCCGCCGCGCAACGCACGAAATCCTGCACGTTGACCTTGGCGTACTTTTGGAGTTCCAGGCTGAGCCCCTGCACGAACTGCGCGACGATGATGCCCGAATTGCCGCGCGCCCCCACCAAAGCCGCGTCGGCCATGTCGGCCAACGTCTTGTTCAGTTTCTTGGACGGCTTGACGGCGTCGATGATGGACTGCACCGTGGAGGCCATATTCGAGCCCGTATCCCCGTCAGGCACCGGGAACACGTTGATTTTGTTTAGATAAGCATAATTCTCTATGATGCCCTTGGCGCCCGCCAAAAACATATAGTAGAAATTTTGCCCGTTGATATATTCAAACTTCATGATTCTCTGTATTTAAGCAACCGCCTCCGTTGGCGGCTTTCCGTTACCTCCGCAACAAGCCTGCCAAAAGGGGCACATCTGACAAAGATACACATTTTGGCAGGAATATCATACTTATAAGCCTAAAACATAGGTACTGGCAGACCAATCTCCCCCCTCACGGCACTGCGGTCGGGCACCTTACCACCTGACAACTCAGCATCCTACCGCCTTGGCTAAAGCGATACAGAAATAAACAATGCAATAAATATATTTTCAACGAAATAAACAAGATTGTTATAGACTGTTACACCTTCGCAAATAAAACGTTTTTCCGAAAAGGCCGGTTTTTCCTTACTTATATTGTATCTTGCAAACAATTTAGACGGTGTTTAGCCGTTTCAACCACAAAAACATTTATAATTATGAAGAAAACAGTTTTTGTTACAAACTTCATTATCTGCCTGTTGGGTTTAAACTTTGCGAAAGCCCAAGCCACGGACTTCATCATTCAGGCCAGCGCCTATTCTATTACATCCGAAGCGGGTCGTTTACCGACATTGCCGACATCAACGGAACGGTCAAACTGGATGAATCCAAGATAACCGCCAACGAATTGAAAGACTGGTTTTTCGTTAACAGCGCATCGGAACCGTTCGTAAACCATGCGGGCGACAAGACCAAAACCGACCCCGGTTTCCCCCTCGGTTTCACGTTCAACTTCTGCGGCAAACCGATGACGCACTTTACGGTTTGCGCCTCGGGCGGTATTTTCTTCAGCGGCACCGCAAACGTGCCCCAAGGCCAAAGCCAGTCATGGCACGGTTTTTACGGGAATGCTTGGAGCGCCGTTGATTTGCAGAACATCATATCCGTCATCACGAAAGACAATGCTTCCAATATCAATACAGCCGAACGCATCAGCGGCAAAAGCCCGGTCATGTATCTGATTG
>CAMWIS010000148.1 GCA_947174375.1 uncultured Bacteroidales bacterium | reverse complement strand
ACTTGCTTCTACGCTCAATTTTCATTATCTTTGCCCGCGTTTTAAGGGCCTTAGGTTTCCTAAGGTGCCTTGCGGAATTGAGAATAACTCAAAAATTTTAAGATATGAAAGCTATCAGAATTTTAGCGTTAGGCCTTGCCGTTATGGCGTCGTTCGCCGTAGCGGAAGTAAAGGCGCAGGCCACGTCGATCGAAGCCGAGAAGACGGAAGGCCCCTCCATCAAGTTCGACAACACGACCTACGACTACGGCCAGATTGAACAGGGCGCCAACGGCGACTGCGAATTCACGTTCTCGAACGTGGGCACCGAACCGTTGTTGCTCTCCGACGTCCGCGCCAGCTGCGGCTGCACGACGCCGTCGTGGACGCGCGAGCCGATCATGCCCGGCAAAACCGGCACGATCAAGGTGCACTACGACACCAACCGCCTGGGCGGCATCAACAAGGCCATTACCGTGACGACGAACGGCAACCCCGAACGGGTGGTGCTGCGCATAGCCGGTAACGTAAATCCGAAGGAAAACTAATTTCGACTGTCAACCATGCCTAGCATTTCAGAAAAAGCACAGAAGATGCCGGCTTCCCCTATCCGGAAGCTCGTGCCGTTTGCCGACGCAGCCAAGAAAAGAGGCGTCAAGGTATATCACCTCAATATCGGCCAGCCCGATATCGCTTCTCCCAAGGTGGCGTTGGACGCGGTTCGCAACAATACGTTGCCGCTCGTGGAATACAGCCACTCGGCCGGTAACCTTTCGCTGCGCAAGAAACTCGTCGAATACTATGCCAAGAACGACATCCACGTGACGGAAAACGAAATCCTCGTGACCAACGGCGGTTCGGAAGGCATCCTGTTCGCGTTCATGACGTGTCTGAACCCCGGTGACGAAGTTATCGTGACCGAACCGTTCTACGCGAACTACAACGGTTTCGCGATGACGGCCGGCGTTGTGACCAAGCCGATTATCTCCAAGATTGAAGACGGCTTCGCGTTGCCGCCCATCGAGGAATTCGAAAAGATCATCACGCCCAAGACCAAGGCGATTTTGATTTGTAACCCCAACAACCCGACGGGTTACTTGTATTCGAAAGCCGAATTGGAAACCTTGGCCAAAATCGTCAAGAAGCACGACCTGTTCCTGTTCGCCGATGAGGTGTACCGCGAATTCTGCTACGACGGCGAAAAATATTTCTCGGTCATGCACCTGCAGGGCATCGAAGACAACGTGGTGTTGCTCGACTCGGTATCCAAGCGTTACTCGGCTTGCGGTTGCCGCATCGGGGCGTTCATCACGCACAACAAGGACGTCTATGCCGCCGCGATGAAGTTCGCGCAGGCGCGTCTGTCGCCGCCCTCCTACGGCCAGATTTTCTCGGAAGCGGCCGTGGATACGCCGGCTTCCTATTTCGCCGAAGTGTTGAACGAATATACGAACCGCCGCAACATCGTGGTGGAGGCCATCAACAAGATGCCGGGCTGCTTCTGCCCCAATCCGAAGGGTGCTTTCTACGCGGTGGCGCGTCTGCCGATCGACGATGCCGACAAGTTCTGCCAGTGGTTGCTGGAAGACTTCAACGACAAGGGCGAGACCGTCATGCTGGCGCCGGCCACGGGCTTCTACGCCACGCCGGGTTCGGGCAAGAACGAGGTGCGTATCAGCTACGTGCTCAAGGCCGACGACCTGCACGCCGCCATGCGTTGTCTGGCGGCCGCCTTGAAGGTATATCCGGGCAAGACGTGTTAGGTGTATATAATTAACGGAAATAAAAATCATACAAGTAAAAGACAATAAAGATGGCTACAAAAACCACCAAGAAAGCGGCTGCCAAGAAACCGGCCGCCAAGAAAGCGGCTCCTAAGGCGGCCGCCAAGAAGACCGCGCCGAAAGCTGCGGCTAAAACGAAAGCGGCCCCTAAGGCCAAAGCGGCTCCCAAGGCTAAGGCGGGCTACCGTATCGAACATGACCTGTTGGGCAACATCCAGGTGCCTAACAACGCTTTGTACGGCGTTCAGACGTTGCGTGGTATCAACAACTTCCACATCAGCAACGTGCCGATGAACCGTTTCCCGAGCTTTATCGTAGGCTTCGCCTATACGAAATGGGGCGCCATCCTGGCCAACCACAAGCTGGGTCTCGTCACCACGAAGCAGAAAGACGCCGTGGTTCAAGCCTGCAAGGAAATCATCGCCGGCAAACACCACGAACACTTCATCACCGACATGATCCAGGGCGGTGCCGGTACGACGATGAACATGAACGCCAATGAAGTGATTGCCAACCGTGCGTTGGAAATCATGGGCCACAAACGCGGCGAATACAAATACTGCGATTCGCACGACGTTATCAACTGCGCCCAATCGACGAACGACGCTTATCCGACGGCCATGCACTTCGGTCTGTATTTCAGCCACAAGGAATTGGTAAAGGCTTTGGATATGCTCATCAAGTCGATGGATAAGAAAGCCAAGGAATTCAAGAACGTGGTCAAGATGGGTCGTACCCAGCTGCAGGACGCCGTGCCCATGACGTTGGGTCAGACGTTCAACGGCTTCGCCTCCGGCTTGAAACGCGAACTGAAAAGCCTCAACGCCGCGGCTCAGGAATTCCTGACCGTCAACATGGGCGCCACGGCCATCGGTACCGGTATCACGTCGCAGCCGGGCTACAGCAAGCTCTGCGTTGAAGCCTTGAAGAACGTGATGAAAGAAAACATCAAGCTGGATGACGACTTGGTATTCGTTACGTCCGACAACGGCGGCGTGGTTACCTATTCGTCCTGCCTGAAACGTATGGCGGTTCGCGTCGGCAAGATCTGCAACGACTTGCGTCTGATGGCTTCCGGCCCGCGTTGCGGCTTGCACGAGATCAACCTGCCCGAACGTCAGCCGGGTTCCTCGATTATGCCCGGTAAGGTCAACCCGGTTATCCCCGAAGTGATGAACCAGGTTTGCTTCCGCGTCATCGGTAACGACCTGACCGTTACGCTGGCGGCCGACGCGGCTCAGTTGGAACTGAACGTTATGGAACCGGTTATGTGCTACTCCGTATTCGAATCCATCGAATTGCTGAAGAACGGCTTCGATACGTTGCGCACGCTCTGCATCGACGGCATCACGGCCAACGCCGCGCACTGCAAGGAGATGATGGAAAACAGCATCGGTATCGTAACGGCCTTGAACCCGTACATCGGCTATGACAACTCGACCGAAATCGCCAAGGAAGCCAAGGACAAGAACTTGAGCGTGGTGGATTTGGTTCTCAAGAAGAAGATTCTGACCAAGGCGCAGCTGGATGAAATCCTGGCGCCGAAGAACCTGATTCAGCCGGTAAAACTGAACATCAAGGTTAAATAAGTCGGATTAACCGACGGCTTTATGGAAAGCGGTCGCCCCTATGGGGGTGGCCGCTTTTGTTTTATGGGCCCGTCGTTCGGGGCAAATGTTGGCGTTTCCGTAGGGCGACCCGACTTTTTTTCATCTGTTTTTGGCCTTCATACGTATATTATTAAAACGAAATTCAGAGATGGAAGAAATGGATGAAAACGGGCGGGCCGTGGGCCTGCGTTGGTG
>CAMWIS010000147.1 GCA_947174375.1 uncultured Bacteroidales bacterium | reverse complement strand
CCGTTGGCCAAAAAGCCGATTTTCTCCATTTTGTCGGTCCAATAGTAGTTGTTGCGCACCACCATGAGCAAATCGCCGGCCGACAGTTCTTCTTCCAGGCCGAACACACGCTCCCGAATGGCCTTGTTGAACAGGTTGGCGCGTTTGTTGGAGCGCGTCACGAACACGATGTCCTCACGCGCGGAGGCGCCATAGACGCTTTGCAGCGTATCTTCAAAATCCTCGCCTTTGAGTTGAACCAGGTCGTTTTTGACGGACGACCCGACGGGGGACGCCAAATCGAAAACCGGCAACGTGAAGTCCTCTTCCAGAAGCCGCTGCCGCAAAGCCGTGGCGTTGGCCAAAATCTGCGACGTGGCCGCCTGCCGCAACACCTCCGTCAGACAGGCTTCCGTAAAATCGACGTCCAAATGCGCGAAATGACGGTTCAGAAAATCGACTTCCAAGGCCGGGCTATAAGAGGAGCCGACGGGCGGTAGCTGGGCGCGGTCGCCCACAAACAGCAGGCGGCAACGGTAGCCCGTATATACATAAGTCATCAAATCGGACAACAGCCCTTCGTCCGCGCTCATCATCGAGGCTTCGTCCACGATGAACAGCGTCTGCGACGATTTGTTCTTTCGCAACGACGTGCGCAGGAAGCCGCCATCGTCCAAGCCCGTATAATAGATGTATTTGTGAATCGTGTAGGCGGGGCGGCCGGAATAGGCGGCCATGACCTTGGCGGCGCGGCCCGTGGGGGCGAGCAACACCGTTTGGATGTTCAGTTGCGACAAGGCGTTGGTGAGCGCACTGACGAGCGTGGTCTTGCCCGTGCCCGCATAACCGCTCAGCACGAAGCCCACCGGCTCGCGGAACCGGATGATGAAGCGGCTCAGCGCGTCGATGGCCTCGCTTTGCCCGTCCGTGGGCGGGAACCGCATGGCCGAAGCCACGAGCCCGGCTATGCCTTCTCTTGTAAATGTCGCTGCCATTGCCAGGCGCTCAAAGTCATTTCGTCCAAATCGCGCTTGGCCTGCCAACCCAACACCCGCTTGGCCTTTTCGACATTGCCCCAAATCTTTTCGATGTCGCCGGGACGGCGGCCTACGATTTCGTAGGGCAACTTGACGCCCGACATTTTCTCGAAACTGCGGATGACGTCCAGCACGCCGTAGGGGCGGCCGCAACCGATGTTGAACGCGTCCCAGCCGCTAAAACCGTCGGAAAACAGATATTCCATCGCACAGACGTGGGCGTCGGCCAAATCGCAGACATGGATATAGTCGCGCTGGGGCGTGCCGTCGGGCGTATCGTAGTCGGAACCGAAGACCGACAGGCGGGGCCGGATGCCGGCCGCCGTCTGCGTAATGAACGGCATCAGGTTGTTGGGCACGCCGTTGGGCAGTTCGCCGATAAGCGCCGAAGCGTGCGCGCCAATCGGGTTGAAATAGCGCAACAGCAGGACTTTGAGCGACGGATGAGCGTCGTTTTTCATGCCGTCCGCCCGCACGATGTCTTTCAAAATCTCTTCGGCGATGCGCTTGGTATTGCCGTAAGGACAACTCGCGTCCTGATACGGCATATCTTCCGTAACCGGCAAGGTCTCCGGCTGCCCGTAAACCGTGCAGGAGGACGAAAAGACCATCTTATGGCAACCGACGGCCTCCATGCCGCGCAACACTCGCATCAGGCTGTCGAGGTTGTTGCGGTAGTAGTCCAACGGCTTGACCACCGATTCGTTGACCGACTTGTAGGCCGCGAAATGGATGACGGCTTCTATGTCGGCATGACGGCGGAACAACTGCATACAGGCCGCCTCGTCGGCCACATCGACGTTCTCGAACAACGGCCTCACGCCCGTAATCTGCGCGATGGCATCCAAGACCCGTTCGTCGGAATTATACAGGTTGTCGGCGACGATGACCTGATAGCCCTTTTCCAACAGGGCCACCGCGGTATGCGAGCCGATATAGCCCGTGCCGCCCGTTACCAAGATCTTTTTCATGTTGCGTCGGTTTTAAACGAAGAAAGCCGCCCGTTCGGACGGCCTTCTCCAACAAGGCTCCGGATTAAAGCCCCATTTTCTTCTTGACCAGATCCATGATGTCGTCGCCCTCGGCGCCGTAGAGCACCACGCCGCTGCTCGTATCAAAGATGTAGCTGAATTTGCCTTCGCGGGCCACTTCATCTATGGCTTGCTTGGCCTTTTCGGTGATGGGGGCCAAAAGCGCCTGCGACTTGGCCTTGTAGTCTTCATCGGCCTGCGTCATGAATTCCTGCGTTCTGGCGTACATATCCTGCAACTCGCGTTCCTTGGTGGCGCGGATCAAATCCGACCACTGGCTCTGACCGTTGCGGTATTCCATCTGCTTGTTCTCCAACTCGGTCTGCATCAACTTAATCGTGTTCTCCAACTCGGCGGCATAGGCCTGCAACTGCGCCTGGGCCGAATCGGTTTCCGGCATCGCCTGCATCAATTCCATCGAATTGATATGACCGAATTTAAGGCTTTGCGCTTGCGCGAAATGACCCGTTCCCAACACGCCTGCGATGAACAGCACCGCTACAAAAAGTTTTTTCATATCCATATTTATTAAGGGGTACAAATATAAGGGATTTTGCCGCCAAAAGCAAACCGGTTGCCGTCGCGGTCGCCCCATTTCATTATTTGATAAAATTGCCTTATATTTGCAGACTCAATTGATGATGACGATGAACAGGTTGAAATCCTTTCTCACGCTACTGTGCGGCGTATGCGCTTTCGGCTTATTAGGGCTGAAGGAGGAGGCGTGCGCGCAGAGTTCCTACATTGACCTGACCATCGTGGAGTCGGTGGACTACAACAAGCCGCTGGGCTCGTTCTCGCGGGAGGCGTTTGACGACGCTTTCCATATCGCCTCTATGGACGGCGACCAATACGAAGCGGATTTGGACCGCGCGCTGGTCATGTTCATCGATTTGCTGTTGCCGGAACGTTCTTATATCATCCAGCACGAACCGACCTATTATTTCGTCTTGCAATACAACCGCACCAAGAACAACTACTTGGTGATGAACAACAGTATCGGCGCGAAGGACGAGGCCATCTACGTGGATACGTTCAAGGAGGCCCAATACGAGATGCTGAAACTGTTGCAGGTGTTCTACAGCAGCACTCCCGTTCTGTCGGTGGAAGAATACCGCTACTAACGCGCGGCTTCCAACGTCACGTTGACTTCCCTTATTTTCTCCCCTATCGGCGGATTGAGTTTCGCCACCTTGACCTTGACGCGGCATACCTGCGGGAAATCGGCCATGACGGCGTCGCGGATGCGGGCGGCGACGTGCTCGATGAGTTTGGACGGTATCATGACCTGCCGCTTGACGCGCTCATAGACCTCCACGTAGTTTACGGTGCCGGCCATGTCGTCCTGCGATTCGGCCAAGGACGTATCGACGGAGAGGTAAATATCGACTTTGAAGTTCGTGCCGATGAGGGTTTCTTCTTTGAAGCATCCGTGGTAGGCGTAGAAGTCCATGCCTTCCACGGCGATTGTCGTCAGTTGTTTTTCCATTCTACCTAATATTCCTTTTTTATAATATGCGGC
>CAMWIS010000146.1 GCA_947174375.1 uncultured Bacteroidales bacterium | reverse complement strand
CACTCTGCAAAAATGTCAGTATCGGGTTTGTGGCACACTTTATGCTGACACCTTTTGCGCCCCGCAGGGGCAACGGCAGGAACGCCGTCAAACATTGAAAATATAAAAACATAATCATCATGAGCAAAGTAAAGATCAAACCGCTGGCCGACCGCGTGGTCGTAGAGCCGATGGAAGCTGAACAGAAAACCATGGGGGGCATCATCATCCCCGACACCGCCAAGGAAAAACCGCAGAAAGGCGTGGTCGTAGCCGTTGGCGCCGGCAAGAAAGACGAACCGATGACCGTCAAAGAGGGTGACAAAGTGCTGTACGGCAAATATTCGGGCAACGAATTGTCGATTGACGGCAAGGACTACCTGATTATGCGTGAAAGCGACATCTTCGCTATTATATAATGTAGAACTCTTAAAACTTTTATAACCATGGCTAAAGAAATTTTATTCGACCAGGAGGCCAAAGACCGTTTGAAAAAAGGTGTGGACGCTTTGTGCGACGCCGTTAAGGTGACGCTTGGCCCCAAAGGACGCAACGTTATCATAGACCGGAAATTCGGTGCCCCGCACGTAACCAAAGACGGCGTTTCGGTGGCGAAAGAAGTGGAACTGAAAGACACCGTGGAGAACATGGGTGCGCAGATGGTCAAGGAAGTGGCTTCCAAGACCAATGACATCGCGGGCGACGGTACGACGACCGCCACGATTTTGGCCCAGGCGATTGTCCGCACGGGCTTGAAGAACGTGACCGCCGGCGCCAACCCGATGGATTTGAAACGCGGTATCGACAAGGCCGTGGCCGAAGTGGTTAAACATCTGCAGAAGATGAGCCAGAAAGTAGGCGACAGCGTTGAGAAAATCCAGCAGGTGGCCACGATTTCGGCCAACAACGACGCTTCCATCGGCAGCCTGATTGCCGAAGCGATGCAGAAAGTGAAGAAAGAAGGCGTCATCACGATTGAAGAAGCCAAAGGTACCGAGACGGAAGTCAAGGTAGTGGAAGGTATGCAGTTCGACCGCGGTTACATTTCGCCCTACTTCGTAACCGATACCGAAAAGATGGAAACGGTGTTCGACAACCCGTTCATCCTGCTCTACGACAAGAAGATTTCGGTGATGAAAGACTTTTTGCCGGTATTGGAAAAGACGGTTCAGACGGGTCGTCCGCTCTTGATCATCGCCGAAGACGTGGATGGCGAAGCGCTGGCCACGTTGGTGGTGAACCGTCTCCGCGGCTCTTTGAAAATCGCGGCCGTCAAAGCCCCGGGCTTCGGTGACCGCCGCAAGGAAATGCTCGAAGACATCGCCATCCTGACGGGTGCGACCGTGATTTCCGAAGAAAAGGGCCTCAAACTGGAAGACGCCGACCTGAGCTTCTTGGGTCAGGCCGAAAAGGTAACGGTTGACAAGGAAAACACGACGATTGTCAACGGCAAGGGCAAGAAAGACGACATCAAGGCCCGCGTTGCCCAAATCAAGGCGCAGATTGAAAAGACGACCTCCGATTACGACCGTGAGAAACTGCAGGAACGTTTGGCCAAGCTGGCCGGCGGTGTGGCGGTTATCTACGTCGGTGCCGCTTCGGAAGTGGAAATGAAGGAAAAGAAAGACCGTTTCGACGATGCGTTGCACGCCACGCGCGCCGCGGTGGAAGAAGGTATCGTACCCGGCGGCGGTGTGGCTTACCTGCGCTGCCTCCCCGCTTTGGAAAAACTCAAAGTGGAGAACGACGATGAAAAAATCGGCGTTCAGATCATCCTCCGCGCGTTGGAAGAACCGCTCCGTCAGATTGTGGCGAACGCCGGTCTGGAAGGTTCCGTCATCGTGAACAAGGTGAAGGAAGGCAAAGACGACTTCGGTTTCAACGCCAGAACGGAACAATACGAAAATATGTTCAAATCCGGCGTCATCGACCCGGCGAAAGTAACGCGCGTGGCGTTGGAAAACGCCGCCTCCATCGCCGGTATGTTGCTCACGACCGAATGCGTGTTGGCTGAAATCAAGGAAGAAAAACCGGCGCCCGCTATGCCGGCCGGCGGCATGGACGGTATGTACTAAGCCGATTCTTCCGACAACAAAAAAGTCCGTTCCCTTACGGGGACGGACTTTTTTTATGGCCTGCCGCCGGCCGTGGCGACCGACGGCACTGCCTTTATTACAGACCGAAGTCCTGCAAGAACATCACCGAACGTTCGATGAGCGGATACATGACACAGTCGTTGTCAACGAACGGCACTTCGCGACGGTAGGCCGCCAGTACCTGTTCCAGTACGGGCGAGGTCTTGGCCGGACGGCGGAATTCAAAGGCCTGCGCCGCATTGAACAACTCGATGGCCAATACGCGTTCCACGTTGTCCATGACGCGGAAAGCCTTGGTGGCCGCGTTGGAGCCCATGCTGACATGGTCTTCCTGACCCTGCGAGGATTCGATGGAATCGACGCTGGCCGGCGTACAGAGCTGCTTGCTTTGGCTAACGATGGAGGCCGCGGCGTACTGCGGAATCATGAAGCCGCTGTTGAGGCCGGGGTTCTTGACCAGGAAGTTGGGCAACCCGCGCTTGCCGCCGATGAGCTGATAGGTTCTGCGTTCCGAGATATTGCCGAGTTCGGCCACGGCGATGGCCAAAAAGTCTTGCGTCAAGGCCAACGGCTGACCGTGGAAGTTACCGGCCGATACCACCAGGTCTTCGTCGGGGAATACGGTCGGGTTGTCGGTCACGGCGTTGATTTCTTCGGAGAGGATGCGGCCCACGTATTCGATCGTGTCTTTGGACGCGCCGTGCACCTGCGGGATGCAACGGAACGAATAGGGATCCTGTACGTGTTCTTTCTTGCGCTTGATCATCTCGCTGCCTTCCAGCAGTTCGCGGAAACGCGCCGCCGTGTCGATCTGCCCCTTGTGGTTGCGCACTTCGTGTACCGACGGCAGGAAGGGTTCGATACGGCCGTCGAAAGCTTCCAGCGAAATGGCGCCGATGAGGTCGGCCAAAGCGGAGAGCCGTTTGGCTTTCAAGAAATTGTGTACGCTGAACGCGCTCATGAACTGCGTGCCGTTGAGCAAGGCCAAGCCTTCCTTGGACTGGAGTTCAATCGGCTGCCATTTGAAATGTTCCAAAATGACGGAGGCCTGATGCTTGGCGCCGTTGAACCATACTTCGCCCAAGCCGATGAGCGGCAGGCAGAGGTGCGCGAGCGGCGCGAGGTCGCCGGAGGCGCCGAGCGAACCCTGCTGATAGACGACGGGATAAACGCCCTCGTTGAAGAAGTCGGCCAGACGCTGAATCGTAACGACCTGTACGCCGGAGTGACCGTAGGAGAGCGATTTGATTTTCATGAGCAGCATGAGCTTGACCACTTCGAGCGGCACCAGGTCACCCGTACCGCAGGCGTGCGACATCATGAGGTTTTTCTGCAACTGCGACAGCTGTTCTTTGGAGATGGAGTGGTTGCACAGCGAACCGAAACCCGTCGTGACACCGTAAATCGGTTCGGTTTGGTTTTCCATCTTCTTGTCAAGATAGTCGCGGCATTTCTGCACCCGCGCGATCACCTCGTCGGACAACTTAATCGCATAGTCGTTCTTGAGGATTTCATCCACCTGGTCGAACGTCAGGTCGGCCAACGTGATTTCAAATACTTTCTTGTCCATAT
>CAMWIS010000145.1 GCA_947174375.1 uncultured Bacteroidales bacterium | reverse complement strand
TTATCGCATATCATTGACCAATACGTTGGGATAGAGTGCCGGGTCAAACGTGAAATCGCCCGGCTTGACCGTCGGGTTATAGACGAAATCCGAAATCTTATAGCTGTAGATACGGTCTTGCGTATCGTAGAGTTCCATGCCGTCGAGTTGGTGCGTGTTATGTTGCACGAACAGGCGGATTTTCTGGAACGGCGCGGCCTGCGTCGGTATCAAATCCACCACGTCCTGCAAGCCGCCGTTTTGATTTTGCAGGCGGATGTATTTGGAACGGAACCGTTTTTCGTAATTGGCAAGCCAAAGGAACGGGTTGAGTTCATCCTGCGTCGGGTCGTAGGCTTGCAGCGTCGCTTCTTCCAAATCGGGTTGATAGACGGTCAACTGTTTGCCGTCGCAGAGGAAAACCGTGCCGTCTATCTGCATACGGTAGGCGCGTCCTTTCAGCAGGATATGGCCTTCGCCGCTTTGCGGCTTGCCGCCGGATTGGGACACCGAATAGCGGAAATTGGCGGTCAGGCTCTTGTAGGAATGCAGCCAGTTCAACAGGGCGTCCATCACGTTCTGCGCCTTGACGTCCGTGGCGGTCTGCGTCTGCGCCGGCAAGGGGCGGGCGGTCAACGCCAGGCAAAGCGCCATAGCCCAGGCGGCAAGGGGAAAGAGGCGGCGTTTGGATAGGGACATGACGGAACTTATATACGTTAGATAATCGAACGGTCGGCGTTGAGGAGTTGTTCCAACGCCACCGGATCCTTGATGCGGACTTCACGCGTGTTGCGTTCCAGCGGGCCCACGATGCCGGCGTCTTCCAGCTGGTCGATGATGCGGCCGGCGCGGTTGTAGCCGAGCTTGAACTTACGCTGTACCGACGAGGTGGAACCTTGTTGCGAGGACACCACAAAGCGGGCCACTTCTTCAAACAGGCTGTCGCGGTCGCCCTCCGAAAAGTCCGAGCGGCCGCCTTCCTGACCTTCTTCGGGGCAGTCGGGCAGTTCGTAGGCGTGCGGGTAGGCGCGTTGTTCGCCGATATAGTCGGTGATGCGTTCGATTTCGGGCGTGTCGATGTAGGCGCACTGGATGCGCACGAGTTCGTTGCCGGTCGAAAGCAGCATATCGCCGCGGCCGATGAGCTGGTCGGCGCCCGAGCAGTCGAGAATCGTGCGGGAGTCGGTCTTGGAACTTACCTTGAACGCGATACGCGCCGGGAAGTTGGCCTTAATCGTACCCGTAATGATGTTGACCGAAGGCCGTTGCGTGGCGATGACCAAATGGATACCGATGGCGCGCGCCAACTGTGCCAATCGCGCGATGGGCATTTCGATTTCCTTGCCCGCCGTCATGATGAGGTCGGCGAACTCGTCGATAATCAGGACGATATAAGGCAGGAAGCGGTGACCGTTTTCGGGGTTCAACCGCCGCGCGATGAATTTCTTGTTGTATTCCTTGATGTTTTTCGCGCCCGCGTTTTTGAGCAGGTCGTAGCGCGTATCCATCTCGATGCAGAGCGAGTTGAGCGTGCGCACCACCTTGCGCGTGTCGGTGATGATGGCTTCCTCGGCATCGGGCAGTTTGGCCAGGTAGTGGCGTTCAATCTTGTTGAACAGGCTCAATTCCACCTTTTTCGGGTCCACCATGACGAACTTGAGTTCGGACGGGTGCTTTTTGTAGAGCAGGGACGCGATGATGGCGTTGAGCCCCACCGACTTACCTTGCCCCGTGGCACCGGCTACGAGCAGGTGCGGCATTTTGGCCAGGTCGGTCACGAACGCTTCGTTCGAAATCGTCTTGCCGAGCGCAATCGGGAGGCTGTAGTCTTCGTTTTGGAATTTCTGACAGCAAATCATGTCGCGCATCGGCACAATCTGTTTGTTTTGGTTCGGCACCTCGATACCGATCGTGCCCTTGCCGGGAATCGGCGCGATGATGCGGATGCCCAAAGCCGAAAGGCTCAGCGCGATGTCGTCTTCCAGATTCTTGATTTTGCTGATGCGGATGCCGGCGGCCGGCACGATTTCGTAGAGCGTCACGGTGGGGCCTATCGTGGCCTTGATCGTGTCGATTTTGATGCCGTAGTTTTGGAGCGTTTCTACGATGCGGTTCTTGTTCGAGAGCAACTCCTCTTCCTGTACCTGTGTCTCCTGTGCGCCGAAATCTTCCAGCAATTCCAGGGTGGGGAAGCGGTAGTCGCGCAGTTCGAGCGTGGGGTCGTAAGGCGTATCGAGGCCGATATGGGCCGCCGGCGGGGTTATGGCGGCCGCGCTGGCCGTTTCGGGCTCGGCGGGCCGTTCCACGGTAAAGCCTATCTCGTTGTCGGCGGGCTCCGGCGCGGCTTCGGCTTGCGGCGCCGTTTCAGCCGGTTCGGGGTCTTCCAACGGTATGTCGTCGAGGCGGATGGCGGCCGGCGTTTGCGTCGGAGCCGGCGTTTCCGTCGGCGTGGGGGCGGGCGCGGCGGTTTCCCTGAGCGACTCGCTCAGCGTGCCGGAAATCGTTTGCGAGGCCAGCGGGATGTCGTCGATGGCAATTGTGGCGGCATCGCCGAGGCCGGCCGTCGTCACGGCTGCGGGCGTGGGGGCGGAGGCCGCCATCGCCGCGCCGATCGTGGCGGGCGCAACCGGCGGAACCGGGCGGTTCTGCGGCACCGGTTGCCCGTATAGCGCGGGCGCTTCGTCCGGCCGCCGGTGGACTTCCATCACAATGTCGTCGGATTGGCGCAGTTCGGCCGGGATATACGATTGAATGGGCGTGTGCGGGACGGCTTCGGCCGCGGCTTCGGTGTCCGCCGTTTCCTCCATCGGCAGGTCGGCGGTCCAATCGCCGGAGGGGGCGGTAGTGTCAGGCGTATCCGTGCCGGTCGCCGCGGTCGGCTTTTCTTTCGGTTGCTTGTGTTTCCGGTGGGCGGTGTAAGGCACGGCCGCAATCAGGCGGCTCAGCGCCAAAAAGCAAATCAGCAGGAACGTCCAAAGCAGGTAAAAACCCAAATCGCCCAACAGATTTTTCAGATAGGTCGAGACCTGAAACCCGACGTTGCCGCCCAAGATGGCGAAACGGTTGGCTTGCAGGAACGGCAAGCTGCCCAAGAGCAGCGAGCAGAGCAGCAAAAGGGAAACGCCGCGGAAGAACAGCCGACGCCAGCGGTAGTGGCGGAAGCCTAAGCATTGGATACCGAACAAGACCAAGGCCACGGGAAACAGCAGCCCGGCCAGGCCAAAGCCCTTCTGCATGAACGAATAGGCGAAGAAGCCGCCTAATTTGCCGCCGACCACCTTCAGTTCCGGCGCATCCGGCAACCAAAGTTCGGAAAAGCGGAAACGGCTCAGCACATCGTAGTCTATCCACCAGCAGAACAGATAGGAAATACAGGCGGCGCAAAGCAAAATGCCGGCCAAAAGCGAGAACCAACCGCTCAGGAAGCGCGTGCGGGCCGAGGGTTGGAAGTCCGGTAGTTGCCTGGATGGCTTAGGGGTATCCCGTCGCTTGGGCGGTGCCGCCTCTTCGGGCTCCTCCACGGCTTCCGCTTCGGGCGCCGGCGTTTCCTCTATCGGAAACGGATCGGCCGTCGCGGTCGGAAAGTCTTCCGGCGTAGGCGGAACCGGCGTGGGAGGCGGTGTGCGGCGGAGGTTTTTGGCCATGGTCAAGCGTCAGGTTAAAGTCAAAAATGGTATGCGCTGTAAACGTACAAAGATACGAAATGCCTAAAAAGAAAAAAAGCCTG
>CAMWIS010000144.1 GCA_947174375.1 uncultured Bacteroidales bacterium | reverse complement strand
GTTCGCGCTGAACGGCCGCATGGTGTTCCGCAAGGAAATCGGTGCGGGCGTACAGACGGTAATGCTTGAAAAGAAAGGTATATACTTTTTCCGGGTGTCGGCGGGCGAACGCGTGGCGATACGGCGGATTGTTAAAAGATAAGCACACATGAACATAAAAGCAAGAATCATAAGCCTGGCGGCCGCCTATATGCTGGCGGTCGCCACCGCTTTCGCCCAAACGGCGGCATTTAAGGTACAGGGGCACGAGCGTGCTGACTTGGACGTCCCGCAACCGGTGGCACTGTCGGCGCGCGCGGCGGCGGACGGAACCGCCTTTTCGTTCGACGACATCCGGTTTTGGGTGGGCGAAGGCGGCAAACGCGCGGCCTTGGTCGTGGACTGGCACGATGAAGCCTTAGACCATGCGTTGGTATGGGGCTACCGTTGGGACGGCGATGCCACGGGTTACGATATGGTTTCGGCCGTGGCTGCGGCCGACCCGCGTTTTACGCTTTTGACCCATGTCACCCAATATGGCCATACGATAGCCGCTCTCGGCTACAATACGTATAGCCCTTACGAAACGGAACTCGTGTATGCGCCCGAAGATGCCGCCCCCGTGTCTTACAAGCCGGTAAACGGTATCGTGACGACCGATGCGTACAACTACGATGACTGGCTGTGTTCGGAGCCCGACGCCCTATGGCGGGCGGGTTGGTACAAGGGCTATTGGTCGTATCAGGTCAAGGATGCCGTAACGGACGATTTTACCTATTCCGGCCTGGGCGCTTCTTCCCGCCGGTTGACCGACGGCAGTGTGGACGGTTGGTCGTATGCGGTTATACAAGGTTCGTTCGACGGTACGCTGCCGCGTATGCCTTACGAAGCGGTTACGCCTGCCGAACCGACCGACGCGAATGTCTATTGGGGGCAGATGTATAAGAACCCCGAACACCAGTCGATTGTGGATTTGCCTTTGGCCATGGCCAAAGGTCAACTGTCGGTCAAATGGGATCATTATTTTAGCGGCTTGGAAGAAGGCGGTTTCGCCGACTTTAAAGGATGCGGGCAACCGATTGTGGCGGGCGATTATCTGTATAATACGGCCGGCAACAAAATCTTCAAGATGTCGTTGCAAGACGGCACCGTGGTGGCCGAGCACGAAATGGTCGGCAGCATTGGCTTTTTCTCAATGATAGCCTATGGCGAAGGCAAGATTTTCGTACCCTTGGAAGGCGGTGTCCTGCAGGCGTTCGATGCCCTGACGCTTGAACCGCTCTGGCAGTCGAAAGTGGAATCCGGTACCCAGCACCTCAGTCCGATTGTTTACCATGACGGCTATATCTATACCGGTACTTGGAGTGGCGGTAGCCGGTCCACCGGTGTCTATTATTGCCTTACTGCGGCTGATGAGGAACCGGATATGGCGGATGAAATCAAGACGCCGGTATGGCAATCGGCCAGCACGGGCTTCTATTGGTGCGGCGGTACCATTGTGGGCGACTGCATTTTCGTAGGCGGTGACGATGGCACGATGCATTCTTACAACCGTCTTACGGGGGCGGTTGTGGATGAATGGGAGGTGGCGCCCGGTTTAGCGAAATCCTATATCCGCAGCGGCACGTCCTACGATAAAGCAACGGGCCGCCTGTTCTTTACGGGACGGGAAGCGAAAAAAATCTACTCGGTAAAAATCAATCCCGACGGCACGTTCGACGAAACTTCCAAGCGGGTGGCCGACGTCTCCTGCCAAGCCACGACGACGCCAACCGTATATAACGGTCGGGTGTATGTCACTTCCGGCACGATGGATGACCGAAAGGGCGGTTTGGATGTGTACGATGCCGAAACTCTGGATAAAATATATACTGTTGACATAGGCGGTATCTCGCAGTCCACACCCGTCATCAATACGGCGTTTGCCACCGAAGAAAACGGGCATGAAATCTATATTTATGTCTGTCTGAACACGGAGCAGGGCAGTTTGGTCTGCATACGGGATTTCGAGGGCAATACCGTCCCCCTTATCCAATACAAATGGAATGCGCCCATGCTACAATACAGTACGCATTCGATGGTCATGGATCAATACGGTACGATGTATTACAGGAACGATACCAAAGGCTTTTGGGCGTTGGGCAGCGCGGGCGTTTCGCTGAACCGGCCGATGGCCAAGGTCAACGTCGGTGCCGAATTGGCCTTGCACCCGCGGGTGGTGACGACGCAGCTCGACAAGAGCGTCAGCTGGGCCTCCACAAACCCGTCCGTCGCCACCGTCAATGCGGACGGCGTAGTAACGGGGGTAACGGTCGGCACGGCTAAAATCGTTGTCACGACCGCGGCGGGCGGTTTTTCCGACACTTGTGCGGTAACCGTATGCACGCCTCTGACCGCCGTTACGCTGGCTCAAGCCACCGCGGAAATAAACGTGGGCGATGAGCGTACCTTGAACGTAAGCGTATCGCCGGTTGGCTCGCAGGAAGACGTGATATGGAAGTCTTCCGACCCGACCGTAGCCACGGTCAGCCAAACGGGCGTGGTAACGGCGGTGGCGGCCGGTGAGGCCGACATTACGGTGGGCACGGGAGACGGCCGCTTGACCCAAACCTGCCGGGTTACGGTGGTGCCGGTGCCCGTCACGGGGGTCGATGTCGCCGCCCCGACCACCATTGTAGGCAAAAACGGCTTGCAACTGACGGCGACGGTCGCGCCGCAAAACGCCACGAATAAAAACGTAAGCTGGACTTCTTCCGATGAAACCATCGCCACGGTCAGCGAAACGGGGATGGTGTCGGCCCTGATGCCCGGCTCGGTTACGGTTACCGCTACGACGGAAGACGGCGGTTTTACCGCCACCAAAACGCTGACGGTCGATATCGTACCGGTAACGGGGGTATCGCTCGACAAGAAAACGCTGGCCCTGATATATAAGGGTAGCGCGGGCAGCCTGACGGCGACGGTAATGCCTGCCAATGCGACGTTTAAGACGGTAACCTATACGAGTACCGATGAAAGCGTGGCCACGGTTGATGGCGGTTCGGTATCGGCGAAAGGCGCCGGTACGGCCAAGATCATCGTAAGGACGGTGCACGGCAACTTTACCGATACCTGCGTGGTAACGGTAGAGAAAATCGATGTGGTCGGGGTCAGTCTCAACAAAAAGTCGCTCAGCATCGCCAACAACAAGACCCAGCGGCTGGTGGCGACCATTACGCCGAATAACCCTTCCGATAAAACGCTGACATGGACTTCCACCGACGAGTCGGTGGCGACGGTCAGCCCCATGTCGGGAGACCAGACAAGGGGGACGGTAACGCCGGTGGGCAACGGTGAGGCCAAAATCATCGTGACGACCGGAGACGGCGGTTTTACAGACACCTGCGCGGTTTCGGTTTCCAATGTCGTTTCGGAGCCGGTAACGGCTGTCGTCATCTGTAGCAAGACCGCGACCCTGACGTTGGGCGGTTCGGGCCGGATGTTGACGGCCAAAGTGCTCCCCGAAGAAGCGTCTAACAAGAAGATTACGTGGGAATCCACCGACGAAACGGTGGCGACGGTCAGCGCAAAGGGCGTGATAACGTCCATAGCGGCCGGTCAGACCTTTATTATCGTCAAGACGGTGGACGGCGGTTTGGCCGACACCTGTACGGTAACGGTCAAGGCCGCTTCCGTGCCGGATGACCCGGATACGCCGGATGATCCGAATACGCCGGACGACCCGAACACCCCGGAAGACCCGCACACACCGCACGAGCGCAAATCCAAGGAGGAGCAGCAGACACCGGAAACACAACAAGCGCGGGG
>CAMWIS010000143.1 GCA_947174375.1 uncultured Bacteroidales bacterium | reverse complement strand
GTCGAACGTACATTATAAAAGACAAAAAATGATGTTTTATGAAAAAAGAAGAAACGACCACCATTTGGAATGCAGATTTCATTGCAGAAATCAAGCAAATCATAGACAAAGCCCGCCAAAGGGCGTATGCCGCCATCAACTCGGCCATGATAGAAGCCTATTGGCAGTTGGGGAAACGCATCGTAGAGCAAGAACAGCAAGGCAAAGACCGCGCCGACTATGGCTCACAATTACTCAAATCGCTCTCAGAAGAACTGACCGCAGCGTTCGGCAAAGGATTCTCCGTTGGCTCGCTGTATTATTACCGGCAATTCTACATGACCTTTCCTGACATATTCGCTACACCGTGGCGAATATTGACATGGTCACATTACAAACGTTTATTGCAAGTTACAAACACCGAAGCCCGCACTTGGTATCTAAAAGAAGCGGCCGAACAGATGTGGAGCTACCGTACGCTTGACCGCAACATCGGTTCGCAATATTACGAACGGTTATTGCTTTCCCAACACAAGGACATGGTTCAAGCCGAAATGAAGACCAAGACCGCGCCGTTTGAGCAAGACCGCATGGCTTTCATCAAAAATCCGACCGTCGCCGAGTTTATCGGCCTTGCCCCCAACAGCGATTTCACGGAATCCGACTTAGAGACCGCGATTATCGGCAATCTGCAAAAGTTCCTCTTGGAACTTGGCAAGGGCTTCTCTTTCGTGACGAGGCAGAAATTGATTCGCACCGAAAAGAAAGACTATTTCATCGATTTGGTCTTCTACAACTACATTCTCAAGTCGTTCGTGCTCATTGACCTGAAAACGACGCCCATCACCCACCAGGATGTCGGACAGATGGATATGTATGTACGAATCTATGACGAACGGATACGCGGCGAAGACGACAACCCGACCATTGGCATCGTGCTTTGCTCCGAAACCGACGAAGACATTGCACGGTATTCCGTTTTGCATGACAGCGACCGCCTATTTGCATCGAAATATATGCTCTGTATGCCCACCGAAGACGAACTGCGGCAAGAAATAGAACGACAAAAAGCGTTTTTCCTGTCACAACACGGAACGGGAGCCAAGCATACGGTATAACAAGATTAACCAATTTTTCACTATCTTTGTTATCCCTCACATCCACGCATCATGATACGCAAAGACAGAGAGATAACCGACCGGCAGGCCATTGTGGACATCCTGCGGCGCAGCCATGTATGCCGGCTGGCCTTCAACGACCCGGCGAGCGGCTACCCCTATATCGTGCCGATGAACTACGGCCTGGTGGAGACGGAAGGCGAACTGACGCTGTGTTTCCACTGCGCCCGCCGGGGCTACAAGTTGGACTGCATGGCCCGGGACGCACGCGTAGCCTTCGAGACGGAATGCGACGTGCAGCTGGTGTATAACCCCGCCCACGGTCACAATACCGACATCTTCAAGAGCGTGACCGGCCGCGGGCGGGCGCAGATGGTGGAAGACCCCGCGGAAAAGAAAGCGCTGTTGCAGGCCCTGACGGACCGCTACCACGACACGCCGATTACGGTGACCGACACCGACGCGGCGCGCTGCACCATCTTCAAAGTGATTGTAGAACAAATGTGGGGCAAGGAGAAGAAAGTATCGCCCGCCCCCGCCAAATAAAAAACACGACCATGAACACGGATTTTATAGACATCATCAAGACGCGGCGCAGTTGCCGCCGCTACAAGCCCGACCAAATCGACGACCGGGCCCTGCAAGCCGTTTTGGAGGCCGGCACCTACGCCCCCACCTCCAAGGGCCAGCAGTCGCCCTTTATCGTGGCCGTCCAAGACCCCGCCCTGCTCAAGCGGCTCGCCCGCATGAACGCCGACGTCATGGGCACGGACACCAACCCGTACTACGACGCGCCCACCTATATCTTCGTCTTTGCGCCTGCCGACGGCCGCAACCCGGTTCAGGACGGCAGCTGCGTGATGCAGAACCTGATGCTCGCGGCCCACGCGCTCGGCCTGGCCACGTGCTGGATCAACCGCGAGCGCGAGATGTTCGCCACCGACGAAGGACAGGCGCTCATGCGGCAATGGGGGTTGCCCGACGGCCTGATGGGCATCGCGGCCGTCGCCATCGGCTATGCGGACGGCGCCCCCGACGCGCCCAAGCCCCGCAAGGACGGCTATTACCGGATTATAAGATAATGTTTTCGGGTGACCCGACGGGCGACCGGGACGACATGACATATACTTTATATACTATGAACAGAATCTGTGAACTTTTCGGCATACGCCTCCCGATTGTGCAGGGCGGCATGGTTTGGTGCAGCGGCTGGCGGCTGGCGTCGGCCGTGAGCGAGGCGGGCGGGCTCGGCCTTTTAGGCGCCGGCTCCATGCACCCCGAAACGCTGAAAGAACATATCGAAAAATGCCGGGCGGCCACGTCCAAGCCGTTCGGCGTCAACGTGCCGCTGCTCTATCCGCAGATCGACGAGCTCATGCGGCTTATCGTGGACTGCGGCGTCAAAATCGTCTTCACCTCGGCGGGAAACCCCAAGACCTGGACGCCCTTTCTGAAAGAACACGGCATTACGGTGGCGCACGTGGTGTCGTCGGCCAAGTTCGCCGCCAAATGCGAGGCGGCCGGCGTGGATGCCGTCGTGGCGGAGGGCTTCGAGGCCGGCGGCCACAACGGCCGTGAGGAGACGACGACGCTCTGCCTGATTCCGTCCGTACGCAAGGCCACGTCCCTGCCGCTCCTGGCCGCCGGCGGCATCGGCACGGGCGACGGCATCCTCGCCGCGATGAACCTCGGCGCGGAGGGCGTGCAAATCGGCACGCGCTTCGCGTTCAGCCAAGAGAGTTCGGCCTCGGACGCGTTCAAGACGCTCTGCGCCGGCTTGCAGGAGGGCGACACGATGCTGAGCCTCAAGAAGCTGTCGCCCACCCGCCTCATCAAGAACGCCTTTTTCAAGGCCGTGGACGAAGCCGAAAGCCGCGGGGCCTCGGCCGACGAACTGCGCGAGTTGTTGGGACGCGGCCGCGCCAAGCAAGGGATGTTCGAGGGCGACTTGGAGAACGGCGAATTGGAAATCGGGCAGATTGCCGGCCTGTTCGACCGCGTCCAGCCCGTGGCCGACATCATGAAGGAGCTGGAAGACGGCTACCGCGCCGCCCTGGCCCGCTGTCAGTCCGGCGAATTAAACTGGTAATCACGCAATACGCCTCCTCATGCACGCTGCCGATATTTTAGCGTTGGCCGAAGCCAACCAACGGAAGGCGAAGGCCATTATCGAACGGCTGGATATTCCGGGCCTCTGGCAATCCGTGGGCGCGGAAGCCCGGCTCGTCGGGTCACTCAAAATGGGCCTGCTGATGAAGCACCGCGACATCGACTTCCATATCTACTCCGCCCCGCTCCGTTTGGAGGACAGCTTCCAAGCCATGTCGCGCTTGGCGGCGCATCCGGAGATCCGCAAAATCGAATGCATCAACCTGATGCACACCGAAGAGGCCTGTATCGAATGGCACGCCACGTATGAGGACGCCGACCGCGACCTGTGGCAAATCGACCTGATCCATATCCTGAAGGGCTCGCGCTACGACGGCTATTTCGAACGGATGGCCGAACGCATCACGGCCCTGCTGACGCCGGCCACGCGCCAAACGATTCTGCAACTCAAATACGAGACGCCCGACGAGGAGAAAATCATGGGTGTGGAGTATTACCGCGCCGTGCTCGAAGGCGGCGTCTCGGACTACGCCGGCTTTCAGGCCTACCGCGCCGCCCACCCCGTGGAGGGGATTCTTGAATGGATGCC
>CAMWIS010000142.1 GCA_947174375.1 uncultured Bacteroidales bacterium | reverse complement strand
CCTACAAATTATCCCTTGTAGAACGGGAATTTGACGACCTGCGCCTTCAGCAGCTTTTCGCGTACCTTGACGTAGATTTCGGAATCGGCCTTGGAGAAAGCCGTGGGCACGTAGCCCGTACCGATGTTCTTGCCCGTGGACGGCGACGGCGCGCCGGAGCAAACGTGGCCGAGCACATGGCCTTCGGCGTCGCAGATCTCGTAGCCCGGACGCGGAATACCGCGGTCGATCATTTCAAAGCCCACGAGTTTGCGTTTCAGACCTTCGGCTTTCAGTTTTTCCATATATTCGCGGTCGATGAAATCGTTGCCATCGACAAACTTCGTAATCCAGCCCAAACCGGCTTCGAGCGGCGACGTCTCGTCGGTGATTTCGTGGCCGTAGAGGCAGAAGCCCATTTCGAGGCGCAACGTGTCGCGGCAGCCCAAACCGCACGGCATGATGCCGAATTCCTTACCGGCTTCGAACACCGCTTCCCAAATCTTCAGACCCGCGGCGTTCGGGAAATAAATCTCGCAGCCGCCCGCACCCGTGTAACCCGTGGTGGAGAGAATCACGTTCTCGACGCCGGCGAACGTCAGCTTCTTGAACGTGTAGTATTCCATGTCTTCGATCGGCGTGTCGGTGAGTTTCTGCATGGCTTTCAACGCCAACGGGCCCTGAACGGCCAGCTGCGACGTTTCGTCGGAAGCGTTGTAGAGTTCCTTGCCCACTTCCATGCCCATTTCACGCGCATGGGAAGAAGCCCAGGCCCAGTCCTTGTCGATGTTGGCCGCGTTCGGCACCAACAGGTATTCCTGTTCGCTGATGCGGTAAACCAGCATATCGTCCACGATACCGCCCTTGCCGTTCGGCATCGTCGTGTACTGTACCTTGCCGTCGGTCAAAGCGGCCACGTTGTTCGTCGTCAGTTTCTGAACCAACGCGAACGCCTTGGGGCCACGCACGTAGAACTCGCCCATGTGGGAAACGTCGAAAACGCCCACTTTTTGGCGCACGTTATTGTGTTCCACAATAATACCTTCGTACTGAACCGGCATATTATAACCGGCGAAAGGTTCCATTTTCGCCCCCAGCTTGATGTGGAGGTCTGTAAAAACCGTCGTTTTCATATCTGCATAAATTTACTTTAATTTTCTTTTCCTTGAAGCCTATTCAGCCGCGCGTCTGTCGCCACGGTCGGGCATCTGGCAGTGGCCGATGAGCACCGCGCCCTGCTCTATCATGAGCTTGTCGGCCGAAACATCGCCCTTGACAACCGCCGACGCCTTGAGGCTCAGCCCTTCCGATACCGAAAGGCTCGACACTTCCATCTGGCCTTCCACCTCGGCCGAACGGCAAATCACCTGCCCTTCCACCTTGCCGTGCACGCCGATGACGAGTTTACTGCCCACTTCCAAGTCGCCCTTGAACGAACCGTCTATGCGCAGGCTGCCCGTGCTCTTGAACTTGCCTTCGAACAGCGTGCCCGTGCTGATGATATTGACCGCCGTGCTGTTGATTTCCTCTTCGTTCTTTGCCATAACCGTATATCCTTTTATGCTGTTAAACGTTACAAATGTACGTTTTTTATCCCAATTTAATCGCCTACTTCCAACGATTCCAAATCCTCGCCGCCGAAATAACGCGGCGTATCGCGCGTTACGTCACCGATACGGCTGTTGGTGGGCAGACGCAGGCTAATCATGATTTCGTGCGAACCGGACTGGTAATTCTTGATTTTACCCATGCCGATATCGTAGCAATAGCCGATGGCCACCTTGCCGTGAATCGTAATGCCCGCCATCGCCATCACCGCTTCGTTGTAACGGTAGCCGGCGCCGATATAGAACCAGCGCAGGATTTCGGCGCGGAGATCCACCTCGAATTTGAGCGCGGTGTTGACATACATGGCGCGCACATAAGGTTGCAACGAAAATTTGTCGCTGATCCGGCCGGTATAGGTGGCGAACAGGTAAAGCCCCATATCCGGGCGGAAATAATCGTCTTTCGAATAGGCGAACGACGTGAGGTGCGTGGCCGAAACCCCTAACATGAAGCCGCCCGACGAGAAAGCGATACCGAAATCCACATCGGGTTTGACATCGCTGTGGTCTTCCATATCGATAATGGGGTCGCCGTTTTGGTCCAGAATCACGTCGGAGCCGCGGAAATTCTTGTACATGAAGCCCGCCGACAAACCGAACTGCAGCGTATTTTTGCCGCCCAACCGGACATGATAGGAATAGCCGGCCTTGAAGTCAAGCGTATGGCTATGGCCGAACCGGTCGCCGATAATGCTCGCGGAGAAACCCGAGCGGATTTCCCCGACATACCCCTGCAGGTTCAGCATCACCGAAGTGGGCGCCCCTTGGAACCCCAACCACTGGTGACGGCCGAACAACGAGGCCTGCACCTGGTTTTCGGTCCGGATGGCCGCCGGGTTGAAGTTGACGGAGCTGAACATCTGTTGCGAGAACACCACCGCGTCCTTTTGGGCGAAGACGGCCTGCACCGTCCCCGTCAGGCTCAGCAAGAGCCCCATCCGTAACACTATGCCTTTGATTCTACGCATACCCTTTCTCCGATTTTACAATCCGCTTTGATGCCGCAATACCGCCAAGGCCTCCGATACGGTGATACGGTGCCCTTGGTAGAATGCCGCGATATAACATTCCCTGTTGTTGTCCAGCAAGCGTTGCACGAGCGCACGCACCTGCTCGATATCGGCATAGGTGTCGCCGACATTGTATTTGTACAGACCGTCCTTGTCCATATAATACGTCAACGTGAACGACGGATCGATATTCAGCACATCCTGATAATATTCCAACGGGTCTTCCAACGGCCGCCGGAAAGCGCCCAGCTGCAACTTGAAATACACGTTGTCGCTGTAAACGAGCGGCACCTCGGCCACCGCATAGTCGGTGCCGGCCAATTCGTTCGTGGCGGTCGGGTTGAAGAGGCGGAACGTGACGCGGCGGTTGAGCCGGTGTTCCTCCTCGGTGCGCGCGTTCTTGATGAGCGGACGGCTCTTGCCGTACGACTTGGGCACAAGGCGGTCGGTGTCGAAGCCTTTTTTCTCGACATAAGCCACCGTGCTGGCCAAACGGCGGTCGGTCAAGCCTAAGTTATAGGTCTGGCTACCGCGTTCATCGGCGTGCGCTTCGATTTCGAATATCATGTTCGGGTTCTTGAGCGCGATGATAATCATACGGTCCAACTCACGCGTGGCGTCCCGTACCAGGCTGTCGCCGTCAAAATCGAAATAGAGGTTGTTGACGTACGTTTCGTCGTTGAGTTCCGACAGTTTGGGCGTACATTCAAACAATATATAATCGCGCGTGACGACGGTGCGGCGCAAATCCGACATTTCGAGAGACTTGGGCAAAGAGGGTTGGCCGTTGGAGCCCATCGTCACCACCTCTATCTGATAGGCGGCGTTGGGCGCCACGTCGATATAGGAAATCTTGCCCGCCTGGTCGGTAAGCGTAATCAAGGCCTTGTCGTCGTTGGTACGGACAAAGAACGGCTCATCGGCCGGCCGTTGCCGCGTCTTGTCTTCGCAGACCTCGCATTTGGTACCCGGCGGCACGACTTGCAGTTTGGTACGGCGCAACGGGTCGTTCATACGTTTCTGATAGTCGTTGACGTAGCGTGAATCCACGCGCGCCACATCCTTCCGGTGCTTTGAGATACTGTCGATAATCTGCTTGGCCGACATGCTGTCGTTCAGGTATTGCGTCAAGTCCTGCTTTTCGTCCGTCTGTACGACATCCATGCCGAAGAACGAGTTGAACGAACGCGAGGAGTCGGAAGTCGAAAGCGTGTCC